>CAZNET010000138.1:0-5174 GCA_964571885.1 uncultured Pirellulales bacterium | reverse complement strand
ATAACCTGCACCCTGATGATTCGGGTTATGAAAAGATGGCCGATGCCTGGTATGCTAAATTGATAACGTTCCTGCTTCCCTGCGGTCCCAGCGAGCCGGTCATCACTTCTTCGCCGGTGACCGAAGCATATTTGAATGTTGAATATGTCTATGATGTGGATGCGTCCGCGGTACCGAACGCGAACTTCTATCTGATTGAAGGACCGAACAGCATGGATATCAATGAAGTGACGGGTATCATTACCTGGACTCCGACCGAGATTAACGATGTCAATGTGATTGTCGAGGCGAATAACTTGATTGGCTATGATACACAGACATTTACGGTTTCGGTCATGGAAGAACCGCCGTTCGCACTGAGGATCAACTGCGGCGGACCAACGGTGATCGACGGTGATATCACCTGGGTTTCCAGCAGCGGTTATGTCACCGGCGGCACTGATTATACGTTCTCCACATCGAGCGTCGATACGACCACCAATAATATCGGCGAACCGGTACCGCCTTTTGCGGTTTATCAGAAATGCCGCCACCAGTCACCGCATACTTATAGTTTCCCATCGGTTCCCAACGGTGAATATAAAGTACGAATTCACTGGACCGACCAGGTAACATCATCCGGCCTGAGACAGATCGATTACGATATCGAAGGTGTCCGGGTCCTTGAAGACTGGGACATTTACGCCGAAGCGGGCGGTCAGTTCGTGGCGATTGATAATGAATTCACGGTGACAGTTTCAGACGGTAACGGTATGCAGATCGTATCGTCTGCTGCTTCGGGGGATGCCTTTGAGTCGGCTATCGAAATTGTTTCCGCCGCTCCCTCAGCTCCGGTCATTACTTCTTCTGCGGTGACACAGGGTTACGTTTACCAGCAATATAGTTATGATGTTGACGCGACCGGTAACCCGGTTCCTCAATACATGCTTTCAACGTCCCCGAATGATATGACGATCGATGCTAATACCGGTCAGATTGCGTGGATACCTGCGGTGGCAGGAGATTATAATGTGGTTGTCGAGGCCTATAACAGCCAAGGCAGCGACAGCCAGTCATTTACGATCAATGTCGCCGAAGCGCCCTGGTGTCCGGAAAATACCTCACACTACTGGAAATTCGATGACAGCGGCCAGCCCTATGAAGATTCCATCGGAACCGCCGACGGCACCTGTTCGAGCTGTCCGACAGCGGCGACCGGAATGATCGGCGGCGCGATGGATTTCGACGGCGGCGATGAAGTTCAGGTACCGGACGACGGCAGCTATGACTGGGCCGCCGATGACAGCTTCACGATCGCTTTCTGGATGAAAACCGATCAGACCAATCCTCCCCGTAATATGGTTGTTGTCGGACGTGACGGCGGACCAACTTCTCTGCACTGGTGGATCGGGACCGAAGTAAGTACTGGCAAGGTTAGATTTCAGTTAAAGGACACGGGAAACCAGGGACTCTACCTGGGTAATAAAGGACCGGTACTCGATGACAACCAGTGGCACCATATCGTCTGTGTCCGTGATGAGAGCATCAATCAGAACCGAGTCTATGTCGATACCGTACTGGTGGATTCAGGAACGCATGATTATGCCAACAGCTTTGCTGAAAGCGTACCAATGAATGTGGGATATATTGAATTATCCGATCGCTATCATTACGACGGTTTGCTTGATGATTTGACGATGTATAACCAGGCTTTGAGCGTTCCTGAGATCCAGCAGCAGTATATTAACGGCAAAGACGGCAAAGGCGCCTGTATCGTGCCGGAAGAACCGAATATTATTTCTACCGCGGTGACATCCGCTTCGATGATGGTCCAATACACCTATGACATCGATGCCACCTCCTGGCCGATATGCGACTACAGTCTTGTCTCAGGACCTGTAGGATTCGAGGTTAATGAAGTCAATGGCTTGGCTACATGGACACCGACCTTACCGGGTGATTATAATATTGTGGTCGCTGCGACCAACATTAAGGGAATGGATACACAAAGTTTCACCATTACGGTTACCCCTTATGACGGGCCTCATGTAACCGACCTGATACTGAGTTCGACTTCCGGCAATGATACGACAGACGACGATCTGATACTGGATTATAATTTGGCCGGTGGCGCAACAACCGCGGCAATTGCCTGGAAAAAGAACGGCATGCCTCAGATGGCTTTGTACATGCCGATGGAAGGTGGTGCGGCAAATGCCCTGAAGGATTACAGCGGCAACGGTCATGCTCCAAGTAATAACGGCGCGACGTGGTATGCCGACCAGGGCTTTGACGGCGGCGGCTGTTTCTATTTCGAAGATGATACGATTCTTGCCGGTGAAGTTCTGCAGAGTAACGGCAGCTATACCAAGATGGCCTGGGTCAAACGGACCGGCAACGATACACTCAATATCATCAGCGGCGACGGCACGAACAACAGTCATGCGTTCTGGTGCGCCTGTGCTCCGGGGGACGGTCTTGGCGGTGGTCATGAGGCCGGCGGTTGGTGTGATGTCGAATCCGGTACCAGTTTCCCAACGGGTTCATGGCACCATGTCGCGATAAGTTATAATTCCATCGATGATCGTTTACTATTGTATATGGATGGTAACGAAGTCGGACAGGGAACTGCTGACGGCCCAACGAACGATCCAACCATTTATGTCGGAGGTTTTGGGGACAACCATGAATGGCGCGGCTACATCGACGACGTCAGGGTGTATAATGATGTGATATCAGAAGAACAGATCGCCGCGGTTTATAATTCCGAAGCCGGTAATATAATCGTTTCTCAGGAAACCACTGTCGGCGATACCTGGCAGGAAAATATCACCGCGTTTGATACGGCTGAAGCCGGGCCGCAGCAGATATCTAATACGTTGACAATCCTGCCGACACCGTCAGCTCCGAATATTATTTCTATTCCTGTGACCGAAGCTTACTTCGGCGAACTTTACAGCTATGATGTCAATGCAAACGGTTTCCCCGAACCGGCATACCTTCTGATTAACGCTCCGAATGATATGATTATCGATGTCAACACCGGACTGATCGAATGGACGCCAATGGTCGTCGGAGACTTCAATGTGGTGGTGGAAGCCAATAACGTCGAAGGATATGATCAGCAAGGTTTCTCGATATCCGTGACGACCGCTCCGGTATGCCCCAATGATATGCTTGCTTATCTAAAAATGGACGATACGAATTTACCGCCAATTGTTGATTTTTATAACGGTAATGACGGTGTGATCGCGTCCGGAGATGGCCCGGATCCCAATGATTCTGGTAAAGTAAACGGCTGCCTGTTCTTTGACGGCAGCGACGAAGTCGATATCCCGGACAACTACGATGATTTTGACTGGGGATTGAATGACAGCTTTAGCATAGAGCTCTGGATGAAATCGGATGCCGATTTCAGTGGGAACAAAGTCATTATATCCCGAGATGACGGTTCGATTCACTGGTGGATCGGCGGTAGCGGGACCGGCAAGGCCGCTTTCCAGCTCAGGGATACCAACGGTAACGGACAAATGATTACCGGGGCCAGCACAATTAATGACGGTGATTGGCATCATGTTGTTTGTGTCAGAGATGACAGTATCGAGAAAAACATTATATATGTTGACGGTGTTCATGAAGTTAATATCACCCACGACTATACGGCCGGCTTTGAAAGTACCACCGAGCTGAATGTCGGTTACATCAGCATCTCGCATCATTATCTCTATACCGGTTTTGTCGACGAACTGGCGATTTACGGCAGAGCGCTGTCGCCTGTCGAAATATCGGATCATTATAATACCGGCCTCGGTAAATCGTATTGTTGTGACGACAGTGACGGCGATAAATACTGTGACGGCGTTGATAATTGCCCGAATATCTATAATCCGGACCAGAATGACTTTGACAGCGACGGCATCGGCGATCTGTGCGATAACTGTCCGGTCACGAGTAATCCGGACCAGAATGATTTTGATGGTGACCTGTATGGCGATTTGTGTGATAATTGTCCTACAATCGTCAATCTCGATCAGGCCGACGCCGATTCGGATTCGTACGGTGATCTCTGTGACAATTGCCCGGTCAACTATAATCCCGACCAGATAAACGATGACAGTGACAGCTTTGGGAATGTCTGCGATAACTGCCCGACCGTTACGAATCCTGATCAAAATGACGCAGACGCTGATTCGCACGGTAATTTATGCGATAATTGTCCGCAATATTATAATCCGGACCAGAATGACAGTGACGGCGACACGATCGGCGATGCTTGTGAATGTTACAGGGCTAATATTGATACCATTAACCCGATTGATTTTAAGGACTATAGCATTATCGCATCTGTCTGGCTTGGCGATGATGAAGCCGCTGATACCAATAGAGACGGCGTGGTCGATTATATCGACGTCGCGCAGATCGCTCAGCATTGGCTTACGTCGTGCCCTTAATAATTTGATACATAATAATAACATGAACGATATTAAATGGTCTGGGCAAAATTGTTTTTAAAGAGCAATTTGTGCATAACCATAGAACGCAAAAAATATGTCTCCATGAGTAACCGTTTTCAGAGTTAAAAGTCTGAAAAATATTCAGTTTTAACTCAAAAACGAAGGTTTGGCGTTGACCATGGATATGGAATCGGTTTGAATAATGGTGTCGTTTTATGTCTTAGGGTACTTCTTGTATATGACATGATTTCTTAAAATTCCTCCCGTCCTGTTATGCTTAAATGGAGTTTCTTTTTTTTGGCGGATTGAAAAGCGGCAGGATTTCTGTCATAGATTCGTGCCCTCTTGATCTGCTCGGTCTTGCCGTTTGTTTCTTATCGTATATTTGTTTAACCTGAAGCAAAAACACCGAAATAAAAATCTTGGTGTGCGAAAAGGTTTCCCGGATTATGTTGTGCATATCCCATCTTGCGTATCAAAAGACAATAGCGCGCATAACCTTTTTATAGAAATGAAAAGACAAAAGCGGCAACTGAAAAACGGAAAAATGTCTTCATCACATTCAAAGGTTATGCCAGAGCAAGAACAATGGATAAAAGGCCTTGTTTCTGGGGGAAACTGTGCTCGACTTTGCTACGGATTCGATGAAGCCGCGCCTTCGGAATGGCCTGCATGCGCAGAGCTCTGCCGTGCGATCAAAGAAAAATATCCGGACCTCAAAATCGTCAGTACCGTGTTTGA
>CAZNET010000137.1:0-6945 GCA_964571885.1 uncultured Pirellulales bacterium | reverse complement strand
ATATCGGATGGGGGCATAACTGGGCCACTCCCATATTATGCAGGGACAATGACATCAGTTACAATAAGATACTGAATACGATGAGTGAGCTTGGTGACGGCGGTTCCATGCACACGCCCGGAGCGCCGATCTACTCCACATTCAACCGGAACCATTGCGATAACCAGATTTATTTTGATAATGACTGTGAGTACACAAGTGCCGCTTACAATGTCATGGAGGGCGAATCCGTTTTTCAGGTCCGCGGCGATTATATTACCGTTGAGCATACCTATTATAACCACCCTTTTGACGGCCAGGCGGCGATCGTCGATAAAGGCCCGGGAAACCAATGGCTGAATCCGCACTATGAGCCGTCGGCACCTCCGTGGTCATCCGCAGCCCAGGCGATCATTAACGAATCGGGTCTGGAGGCGGCTTATGGTTATTTATTCGACTGGTATATCGACGGAACTCCACCGCCGCCGCCTTCATTCAAAGCAACCTATCCGAATCCTTTTGACGGAGCAGCGGATGTGGTTCTTGACACGGATCTGTCCTGGACCGCAGGGATTGATGCCGTTTCACACGATGTTTACTTCGGCACCGATACGACCCCTGACGCCGGCGAATTTCAGTGCGATCAGGCAGGGACAACATTCGATCCGGGGATACTGGACTATAATACCACCTATTATTGGCGCATCGATGAGATCAATGACATCAACGTCATCAAAACCGGTGACATCTGGAGCTTTACGACTCAAGCCGAACCGCCGCTGCCAAGCCAGGCCACAAATCCGGCTCCGGCCAACGACGTCAACAATGTAATTCTTACACCAGAGCTGACGTGGACGCAAGGGAGCGATGCCGATTCACACGACGTGTATTTCGGGAAAGATCAAACTATCGTCAGTACCCTGACCCGATTTTCCGGTGATATCAACGGCGACGGCTGGGTGACATTTCTTGATCTTAAGAAACTCTCAGAACAATGGCTGCAGTCATCTGCCGCGCTAACGACTGATATCTATAATGACGGTACGGCAAATCTGCTTGACTTTGCACTTCTGTCGATGGACTGGAACAAGGCGTCCGACCCTGCATTCAAAGGCAACCAGACAGGTACCACATTTGATCCGGGAACACTGGCTTACGATACCACTTATTACTGGCGCATTGACGAGGTCAACGCAAAAGGTACTGCAACAGGTGCTGTGTGGAGCTTCACAACCGAGTCCGCCCCGCCCCCTCCGGAGCCTGCAACGAATCCGAATCCTGTCGATGAGGCGAATGATGTCATCAGGGATACGAATCTTAGCTGGACAGCAGGGGACGGGGCCGATTCACACGACGTGTATTTCGGGACAGACCCGACACCCGATTCGAACGAGTTCCAGGGCAACCAGGTCGGCACCACGTTTGATCCGGGCATTCTGGCGAATAATACCACCTATTACTGGTGTATTGACGAGGTGAACGGGTCCGGCACGACTCCAGGTACGGTCTGGAGCTTTACAACAGGCCAATCGTCCTCTGTCACTGTTTACTCGGAAGCAGATGCTTATACTGAGAGCCGAGATCCAAATACCAACTACGGCAGCGACACCCTCTTAAAGGTAAGATCCACTAACAAACCCTTTATTCGCTTTGATCTTTCCGGTGTAACTGATACCGTATCCAGTGCGACTCTGAGATTGTATGTCATCAGGCAAACCGCGCAGACGGTCCGATGCCACTTTGTTTCTGATGACAGTTGGACTGAAAGTGGCATTACCTATAACAACGAGCCGTCGCTGACAAGCCTTCTGCATGACAATGTATCCATGCCCGCCGAAGGTACCTGGCTGGAACTCGATGTTACCGGCATCGTCAATGACGAGAAAGGCACAAAGATAACCTTCGCATTCTCCAAGGACGCCACACAGGAACCAAGATTCTCTTCAAAGGAAGGCGATTATACTCCGGAACTTGTGATAATAAGTATAAATTGATCCATTAAAGGTCAGGTAGCTCATTTTGCAAGGCGGCCTTGACAGCGATTTAAAAGATGCAGTGTTTGTGCGAATGAGCCAATGAACCTATAGACCTGTTCAAAAGACAAAAGGCGATGGTTTTTTGGGCCATCGCCTTTTGTTGGTTTTGATTTTATACGCTGTTATCCTTTCAGGGCGAACGGTGAGATGTTATCGCCGTGTTTTTCTTTTGCTTGGTTCAGGCGTTCTCTTACCTGATCAAAGGTTTTGTACAGCAGCTCGGGGGTATCAGCGACTTTTTCTCTGTAGATTTTTTCGACGCGGTCGAGTTTCGACAGGTTTTCCGGAATACGGAAGGTAAACTGCTGTTCATAATCATCTTTTGAATACGCTGTTTTGAGATTATCTTTAAATAATTTTGCCAGGTCCTCATACAGGGGTATATAGCCGGTCGGGGTTTGGATCACCTCGACGTCACCGTTGACACGCAGTTCGGCCCAGAGGATCCAGACGAGTTTGTCGCCCATGCCGTTAAGGTATTTGCCGTCATCTCCTTTGAGGAAGTAGTTGACCGAGAAAATCATTGGCGGGTGCTCTGCGCCCTTGCCGAAATCGAGATTTTTCTGGATGTATTTGCCCAACGGAACCGAGACAAAGTCAAGATTACTCATCAGGTTAAAGGTTCGCACGCCTTCTTGGCCCAGGGTGGCAGCGGTGGTTTCGGATTCGATGGAAGCGCCTTTGATAATAATACCTTCTTCCCAGTTGAAGGCCTGTTCGACCGGGACCCATGTATCGGAGTCGCGTCCGCCGTAGATCACGCCGCCGACGGGGACACCGTCCGGGGCGTCCATGTTCGCGTCCATATTGGCAAGGTCAGCAATGTTCAGGCAGTAGCGGGCGTTTTTATGCGAGGCGGTGATCTCATTTCCTTTGTCATCGGTATCACCTTTTTTCCATGGGCCAGCGTGATTGAAGCCTTCTTCGGGAAGTTCTTTACCCATGCCGAGCCAGTAGGGTTTATTGTCTTTTACGAGGACGTTGGAGAAGATGACTTCACCGGGTTTTGTCAGGGCTTGATAGATAACCGGGTCGTCTTTGGCATTGACGTCGCGGATAATTCCGAAGATGCCTTTTTCGACATTGACGGTTTTTATTGTTCCGTTCAGGTTTCTAAGATAGGCGATGTCGTCGCCGACAATGGTCTGTCCCGGAAGCATGGATGTCGAGGTCTTGCCGCACGCCGAGGGGAAGGCGCCGGTGAAGTACGTGATGCGGCCGCCGGGGCCTTTGGCGCCCATGACGAACATGTGTTCGGCGAGCCAGTCTTCGTTACAGGCCTTCTGGATGGCCAGACGAAGCGCGAGTTTTTTCAGACCTACAGTGTTGCCGGCATACTGGGTATTGACACTGAAGACCCTTTCTTCCTGAAGGTCGATATAGACGCGGCGTCTGTCGACATTTTTGCTGACGAAATTTTCAAGCTGGCCTTCGGAATGCTGGAACCGGAAAAAGTCTTCGGAGTTTCCTATCTTTTTAAACTGTTCATATCCATAGCGGTAGAGAATCGTTTCACTGTGTCCGACATAGGGCGAATCGGTGATCTGGACGCAGGGAATTGAAAAGACCGAATCGGTCGGACCGAGGCAGAAGAAAAGAATAAGCATTTGTCTGCCATCCATGATGTTTTTGTACAGTTCCTGGAGTTCGGCCAAACCCTGTTCTCTGTCGGTGGAATTGAGACTTTCGCCGAGATCGGAACCCGGCGGCAGGAGGTACTTTGTTCTTGCTTTGTCCCGTGCCTGGTCATTATAACCGTCAAAGTGGACGGTATGGCCCTTCATTTCAAGCGGCTTTTCTTCGCCGGTCTTGATCGCCAAATCCCTTATATATTGTATATCCTCATCGGCATCCGTGCAGACGAAAAACGATTCAGGATTCATCAATTCGATCGCATCGGCGACAAATTTGTGCATCTTATCGTTTTCAGCGGCCATGAGTTTTTCGAAATTTTTCTGGTCCATTTTCTGGTTCAAAAACTCTTTAACGTTTTCCATTTAATTGTGTTACCTCCAAAAAATACGGTTATCGATTAAAATCTTTTTCCATCATTAACTGTTTTCTTTATTGAAGTCCGGATTCGGTTTCGGCATTTGTGCGCCAACATCTTTTCGCCATTGATGAAGTTTTTCCTTCAACTGTTCTGTTTTTTCGGGCATTTCGGCCGAAAGGTCGTTCTGTTCTCCGATATCGTTTTTCAGATCATATAATTCCAGATGGTGATCTTCGTAGAATTCGATAAGTTTATAATCACCGGCCCTGACCGCCCCGCCGGGGGTGCCGCCCTGGTTGCCGTAGTGAGGATAATGCCAGTAAATGGCCTCACGGTCGAGCGTTTCGGATTTTTGTTTCAAAAGCGAAACGATACTCAGGCCGTCCTTGTGCTGGTCGGGCATTAACGGTGCGCCTGCCATTTCAACCAGGGTCGGGTAAAAGTCGGTGCTGGTAACAGGTTCGTCACATTTAGAACCCTTTTTGGTTACACCCGGCCATTTGATTATCATCGGCTCGCGGATGCCGCCTTCATACAGCCAGCCTTTGCCGGCGCGCAGCGGCAGGTTGGATGTCGGCGCCCTTTCACCGGTCGTACACAAACCGCCGTTGTCAGAGAAAAAGATCACAACCGTGTTGTCGGCGATGCCCAGTTCATCGAGTTTTTCGAGCATGCGTCCGACACTCTCATCGACGCTGTGGACCATCGCGGCGTAGATCGGAAATCTCTGAGCCTGTCGGAATTGCTGCCGCTTTCGGCCGGGGTAATGGTACTGGCCTTCGGCGTCGATGAATTCGGGTTTATCCAGCGGCGGCAGGGTTTTCAGTTTCTTTTTATAATACCGAATCAATTCCCGCTTGGCATGCAAAGGCGTATGAACCGCTAAGTGTGACAGGTACAGGAAAAACGGTTTGTCACTGCCTTTTTGGGCTTCGAGGAATTTGATCGATTCATCCGTAAGCCGGTCGGCGAGGTATTCGCCGCGGGGGCCGTCTTCGATATTGAGTTTTCGGTAAGGACTGATATGTCTCCATCCCCAGCCCTGGCGCTGGCCGCCGGCGTTGATATCGAAACCCTGTTTTTCAGGATAGTATTTTTCATTTTTATGAGCGAGGTGCCATTTACCGGCGATGAAGGTTTTGTACCCGGCCTGCTTGAGGGCTTCGGCGACGGTAACTTCTTCGAGTTTGAGATGATCCATCGCGTCAGGTGGGATGACTTTTCCTTTTCGTCTCCCCATGATGTATTCGGTCAGATGCAGCCTGGCGGGATATTTGCCGGTCATAATGCTGGCACGGGTGGGACTGCAGACCGGGCACGCGGCATAGGCGTTGGTGAAGACCATACCCTCGGCGGCAAGTTTGTCGATGTTGGGCGTTTCGTAAAAGGTGCTGCCGTTGTAGCCGACGTCGGCCCAGCCGAGATCGTCAATGAGAATAAAAACGAAATTCAGCTTTTTCGAAGACGAATCGGCAAATAAAGACAAAGGCATCGCCCCCGCAGCGGCAAGACAGCCTGCGAATTTCAAAAAGTCACGTCTTTTTATATGCTCTTTGTCCATAATATTTTTTCACTGCATTTTTTAAGCCTTCCCGACAACGATTTTGCTGCAAAGAAGGCTTTCTTTGAATTTTCCAAAAACAAAAATCAGTGGATTATAAATGGCGATGGTACTTGAGTCAACGGCCTTTTTAATATTTTAGTAAAAAAGTAGGAAATACCTTGTTTTTAGGGGTATTATTTGGACTTTTTAATTTTCGAAACGAAATCCGGGTTTGGCTTCGGCATTTGGGCGTTGACGCTTTTTCGCCACTGGTGGAGCGTGACCTTGAGTTCCTGGACCTTCGAAGGCATTTTCTCTGTAAGATCGTTTTGCTCGGAAATGTCGTCTTTTAAGTTGTAAAGCTCGATCTTACCGGTTTCGAGAAACTCGTGAAGTTTGTAATCGCCGGCGCGGATCGCGCTGCTGGGAGACGAGCCCTGGTTGCTGTAATGCGGGTAGTGCCAGCAGAGGAATTTTCTTTTCAGCGATTTTTCGGATTGTTTTAGCAGCGGCACGAGGCTCAGGCCGTCTTGGTGCTGGGCGGGTTTCAAGGGCAGGTTGGCCATTTCCAGAATCGTCGGATAAAAATCGTTGCTGATGACCGGCTCGTGACACTCGCTGCCCGCTTTGGTTACGCCCGGCCAGTGGACGATCATCGGTTCGCGGATGCCGCCTTCGTAGAGCCAGCCCTTCCCGGACCGCAGCGGGTAATTGGAAGTCGGGGCCCCTTCGCCGGTAGTGGACAGGCCCCCGTTATCGGAGAAAAAGAAGATGACGGTATTGTCACTGAGGCTGAGCTTTTCGATATGGTCGAGCAGCAGGCCCACATTATTGTCCAATGTTTCTACCATGGCGGCATACAAGGGATGGTCCTGGTATTGTCTTACCTTTTGTGTGCCGCGCGGGTGGTCGCGCAGGTCGTGGCCGGTCAAAACGTATTTTTTTCGGTCGGGTTCAGATAGTGTCTTTGCTTTTTGCTCGTATTTTTCGATCAAATCCTTTTTGGCCTGCAGCGGCAGGTGCACGGTA
This sequence comes from uncultured Pirellulales bacterium, assembly GCA_964571885.1. Lineage (GTDB taxonomy): Bacteria > Planctomycetota > Phycisphaerae > Sedimentisphaerales > Anaerobacaceae > CAZNET01. The sequence goes on along the minus strand of CAZNET010000137.1, from coordinate 365 downwards.
TAGAAGCAAAGATGCAGCATGAAATTTTCGTCCTTGTTTTTGTCGAGAAATTCGAGCGCTTCTTTGGTCAGGCGATCGGTGAGGTATTCGCCTTCGGGACCGTTTTCGAGGGTCGGGTTTTTGTACGGCGAGAAGTAGCTGGGCGGATAGCCCCGGTGGTTGCCGCCGATGTTGATGTCGAAGCCCTGCTTGTCGGGATAGTATTTTTCCTTGCCGAGGTGCCATTTGCCGACGAAGCCGGTCTTATAGCCCGCGGCGTTGAGCGCTTCGGCGACGGTGACTTCTTCGAGGGCCATCTGCATATTATAGTCGGCGTGTTTTAGTTTGCCGTCCATGTTCCCGCCGATCCAGTCGGTGATGTCGAT
>CAZNET010000136.1:0-6946 GCA_964571885.1 uncultured Pirellulales bacterium | reverse complement strand
ATCTCGATGGTTCGAAACTCGATGGGGTGGGATTCGGCCTGCAGGGCGATGTAGCCTTCGTCGAGCATAATATCGCCGCCGCGCTGCTTAATGAGTTTGGCGGCGAATTTGTCTTTTTCATCGAGCTGGGGTTTTTCGTATTCGAGGACAACTTCGCCGTCGAGGATGTGGCGGACGGTGCCGTTGCCGTGGACCTCGAGGATCATTGTCACCCACTGGTCGCCGTGGTAGGTTTTGGAGATCGAGTCGGTGCAGTGCTGCGTGATGAGCTCGCCGTCCATGACGATGTGCGTGCCGGGCGTGCAGACGTTGGCGTTTGATCGCGGATTGGTGCCGTCACCGCCGAGGAGCTGGACCTCGATCGAGGTGGGGAAGGCCTGGTCGGTTGTCATGGATTGCGGGGACTGGCTGTGGAACATGATGCCGTTGTTGCGGAAGGCCCAGCCGGCACCGCCGGGGACCTGGTCGCCGACGAAGCGGTATTCGACGCGCATCATATAATGCGAGAACGGCGCTTCGTAGAAGATATGGCCGAATTCGCCGTTGAATTTGTCGTAGTTGTCGTAGGAGACTTTCAGGAGGCCGTCTTCGACGCGGAAGGTGTCTTTGTAGTTGACGCCGAGGTCGGAGCCGGCGATCTTGACAGTCCAGCCGTCGAGGTTTTTTCCGTTGAACAGACTGATCCATTGGCCGTCGGTTTGCTGCTGCTGTTCACCACAGCCGGTCAGGCAAATTAAACTAAACAGAAGAACTGCATGGGCTAAAGCCCATCCTACACATTTAAAACTGATGTATCGGGACGAAGGCAAAGCCCATCCTGCCTTTTTGAATAGATCCCTCGGCTGCGCTCGGGATGACAACTGACGTATATTTGCTTGGGATGACAGCGGCCTATTTGCTTGGGATGACAGCGGCCTGTTTGCTTGGGACGACAGCGGCTTATTTGCTTGGGATGAGAGTGTGTGCCTGCAAGAAGCAATGTCATTTCGACCGAGCAAAGCGAGCGGAGAAATCTGTTGAATGGCAGTTTCTCGGTGGGGCAAGCCCCACCCTACATTTTTTCCTGATAGATCCCTCGGCTCACTTCGTTCGCTCGGGATGACAGGGGTTATACGTTCGCTTGGGATGACAGCAGTTGTGCGTTCATTCGGGAGGACAGCAGTACTTCGTTCGCTCGGGATGACAGGGGTTGTGTGTTCGCTTGGGATGACAGCAGTTGTGCGTTCATTCGGGAGGACAGTAGTACTTCGTTCGCTTGGGATGACATTGATGCGAATATTATTTTTACAATGATGTGACGATGCCATTTGCGGTGCTCCTTTCTTCACAAGATTTCGGCGGGACGTGTCCCGCCCTGCCTGTATATTGCCTGATACCCGGTATCACGGCCACCCATCGGAATCTTAACCGCACCTGTTCGGATTTGCAACATGATTTTCATAAAAAATGAAACTATTGAAATTTAACTCAGATAAGATACTATGTTGAAAAATGAATCAATATTTATGGGGTATAATTATGAGCCATTCAAAACTGCACATCGAGATGACCGTGATAATGATTTTACTGACGTTTACCGTTGTACAGGCGGAGAATTACAGGATCTATGTCGGACCGGAGGGTAAAGACAACTGGCCGGGGACGTCCGAGGAGCCGAAGAAGACGATCCAGAGCGCGATCGAGTCAGCGCGTGAAAAAGGGCCGGAAAAATCAGAGATTATTGTCAAAGGCGGCGAGTATTTTCTGAAAAAGCCGGTTATTTTGACACCCGAAGACAGCGGGCTTCAAATCAGAGGGGCCGAAGGTGAAAAGATAACGCTGTTCGGCGGTATCGAAGTAACGGGGTGGAAAAAGCAGGGACAGTATTACACCGCAGCGGTCGATATGCCGGACGAGTTTCGGTTTCGGTTTCTGGGGGTCGGCGGCGAGCCCGCTGAAAGGTCGCGGCTTCCCGAGGAAGGATTTTATGAACACCAGAGTGTTTTTGACGTGAACTGGATGGGGACGGTCGGCGGCGGCTGGCAGCGCAAGCCCACCGAGACGGAACTGAGCACTCTGAAATACAAGAACGGCAATGTGCTGGACCGGGCCGATATCAACAATGTCGAAATCACGGTCTATCACATGTGGGACGAATCGATGACGGGCGTCAAATCAATCGACCGCAAAACCAACACCGTGACATTCACCACGCCGACCGGTCATCCGCCGGGCGCGTTCGGCATCAAACGGTTTGTGGTCTTCAACAGTGCCGAGGGATTGAAACAGCCCGGTCAGTGGTATTACAACCGAAGCGAAAAGAAAATCGTCTATTGGCCGAGAGAAGGTCAGGATATGAGCAGCCAAAGAGCCTTCATTCCGGTATTGCATTCTGTTTTGCGGATCGAAGGCAAAGCCGATGAGCCGGTCAACGATGTCGTCATCAGAAACATCGGCATCTCGCTGGCCAATACCGAACTGAAGTCCGGCGGGTTCGGCGGCGGGCGCTACGGCGGCGCGGTGCTGGTCCGTGACGCCGAAGCCTGTGCGTTCGGAGACTGCCGGATCTTCGATACCACCGGTATCGGGTTCAAGGCGGTACGGATGAACAAAAGCTTAGTCAGCTCGTGCGAGATCTATCATTGCGGCGCCGGCGGGATCAAGATCGAAGGCAGTCATAATATCATCCGAAGCTGCAAGGTGCATGATATCGGGCTGGTGTACCCGAGCGGAATCGGGGTCTGGACACACGAGGGCAAGGAAAACCTGATCGAGTCGAACGAGATCTACAATACATCTTACACGGCGATCGTCTGCAGGAACGACCGCAACAAAATATATAATAATTATATGCATCATGTCATGCAGGTGCTTCACGACGGCGGCGGCATCTTTATTACACTTTGCGACGGCGTGCACATCAGAGGCAACCTGATCAGTGATGTGGCGGATACCGGCGGGTACGGATCGTCGGCGTATTATCTCGATGAGATGACGACGGGCTGTGTGGTGGAGGAGAATGTGTCACTGAATACGGCCAGGCCGAGCCATAATCATTTTGCCAATAACAATACGATCCGCAACAACATTTTCATTCAATTCGGCGACATGCGGCTGACGTTTCCTCGGTCCACGGAGTATACCTTCGTGAAGAACGTGGTGCTGTGTACCGGTGATATTCTGTTCAGAAATATTGATGCCATCGAGACGTTCAAGGATAATGTTATCTGGAGCAAGACCGGCAACATTACGAACGATGTGCTTGAGCGTTATGAGCTTTTGAGAAACGAGCCGGTGCCGGAGGGACAGAATCTGTATAAGAATCCTAAAATACACCAGATACGAAAAGGAGCCATTACATTCGAAGAATTTTCGCCGGCGAGAAGACTGGGCATCAAGGAAGTCGATGTCAGCGGAGCCGGGGGACAATAATCTTTAAAATAACAAAGGCCGGTTTGGAGGAAATCGCCGACCTTTGAGATTAATAAAGTGAGTTCAAAAAACGTGTTCGGTTTCAACTCACTTGTTTTTTCGGGATTTTGTTTTCACCAGAACGCACAGCCCAAGACCGAGGACCGAGACGGTGGCCGGTTCTGGAATACAGGCGGTTTCGATGGTGACCGAGTCGATCATCGCCGGTCCGTCGATGCCTTGAAAACCGTAACACAGTGTCTCCGCAGTCGGATTGGGTTCGATCCGCCAGATATCCGAGCGGTAGTTCCATCCTTCGTAGGTATCTTCTTCGAAGTCGATAAATTCGAAATCCTCACCGTCGGCGTTCTTTGCCCAGCTCAGGGATTTTTGTCCTGCGAATTTGATGGTGACATTGATCTCTTTGTACTGATTGGCGACGGGATTGTTGGGAATATCGAATGTAACCGTCAGGGCGGTCGCAGACCAGATACCGTCTTCCCAGGTCAGGTCGGACATAAAGGGGGGACCCGAAATAGTGGCGAGCGGATCCCCGAAGTCATTGCCCGCGCCGCCGTCATCCGGAAGGATGTCAAGCTGCTGATCGGTATCGAAGGACCATGTCTGTGATGTGGTCACGGGTATTGCCACGGCAGCCGAGACCAACACCCACAATGATAACACTACGGCAATTATTTTACTCATCCTCATCTTCTTAATTACCTTTCATAAATATTTACGTTATACCCCTTTTATTTATCAACGACTTACTCTTTTTCGGTATTTTCGAGCAGCGATCAAACCAAGCAGTCCCAGTCCGATCGCCGAGGGTGCCGGAACCGCAGGCGTCGTACAAATGGTATCGCAGACGATGTAGTCCACGAATCCGCCCGTACCCGCGAAAGATAACAGTACAGTTTCCAGTCCGGGATTCGGCTCAATTCGCCAGGCCAGTTTCATGACACGCCAATCTGTATCGGGATACTGAACCCAGCTTACATCGTTTTTCAGCAATTCGGTCGAATAGTTGATTTGACGCTGGTCGCGATCCGAGGGAACGATCTCGGGATCCGGCATTAAATAACCTGAGTAATACACCGCCTGAAAACCGATCTCCATGTGGATTTCTTTATACCCTGTATTGCTGTCGCTGTTCGGGACGGTGACAGCAAGATTAACCGGATCGCCCGCCCATACACCTTGGCCGAAGGTTCTTCCGTCTTCGGTGATATAAGCATTATGGGACTGCTTCCATTCAAATTCTGTACTCTTGTAATAGCCCGGAATCGGTTCATGACTGAATGCCACCGACGCGGTGCCGTATGGATTCTGGTCCACTTCGGGCAATGCAGGGTTTGTGTCATCGTCAAAGATCCAGACCTGATGCGTTGTCCCGGCTGCCCCGATTTCCCATCCCCCCAGGCTCGGGATCGCAAAACTTACCGAACAGATACTCATGATTAATAACGCTTGTACTATCTTTCTCATTTTTTTTTATTCCTTTCGCACCTTATGGTGCTTTTAATACCCCAATTTATAAACTCCCTTGCATCTTACTTCTACTTCCTTAACAGACTACTATATCAAACTGCACACCATGTGTCAACCTATATTGTACATATTGCCCATTTTATCTTTTGAGATTAATTAAATTTATATTATCAAATAATATTTTTAGCGTCTGTAACGTTTATGCGTTTTATCTTCTTTATTATCATATATTTAAGATTCAAACAGTATTTTATAGGGCATATTAAACATATATATTAATTGTTATAAATATACCAAAATTATAAAATGTTTTATTTTTATTGTTGACAATTTTATGTTAATCATATAATTTACAATTATGTATATTGTTAATACAACATATTATTTTGATATAAATAAAGATATAATAACCCTTTATAAAGACTGAGAGGAAACACAATGATGAACATTCATAACAACATATCCGAGAACCAGAAGGTTTTTGAATCTGTCAGACGGAAGGAATTTCGTCTGTTGAAGAACCGGATCGCCCTGCTCACTGAATCCGACCGGGTGCTGATGGAACTGTACCTGGCCGGTACAAGTTTATACGCATTATCCCAGATAGCCCGCAGCAATCCTGGAAATATTTCGAGAAGAATTGACAAGCTGCGTAAACGTCTGATCGGGGGACAGTATCTCACCGTACTGAGCAACAGGGACCTTTTCTCAGGAACAGAATTGAAGATCGCCAGGGATTATCTTTTCAGAAAAATGACCCTTCGCGAGTTATCACGTAAATACAATGTCACCATCTATCGCGTTCGTCATACGATCGAGAAAGTGAACCGGCTGACAAGCGTTAAATGATTATTGATGTTCAAGGGGTCGGGGTCATCGCTTTGCTTCGGTATTTGTAAGATGCCTTCGGCTTGCTGATTTAGTGAAGCGGAATGATTTTCAGTGTAACTGACGGGGACAGAGTCTGTTTAGTGAATAATCACAGGAGATAATATGAACATAAATGTGAAAAAGCAGTTTAGGTTGAATGACTCGTTCAGTGGTAAGGCTATTGAGCTGATGCGGCTGTTTTCCGTGACGGCTGAGTCGGTGGCGGAGGCATTGCCGATCCATCAGAGCCGCTTTCACGTCACAGCGGGGAATATCGTGTATATCACCGGACCGAGCGGTGCGGGTAAATCGGTATTGCTGAACGCCGTTTACGAGCAATGCGATGAGACATACAGGATCAACATAACAGATATTGAGCTCGAGGCCGATAAGGCGGTGATCGACTGCATTGACGGTGATGTGCTGGATTCGATGCGCTATCTCAAGCGTGCCGGCATCTGCGATGTGTACAGTATGCTCAACACCCCTGCCAGGCTCAGTGACGGGCAGGCGTATCGGTACCGGCTGGCCAAGGCGTTTGCATCGGGAGCCAAATACATTTTTGCCGACGAGTTCGGATCGCTGCTGGACGATATAACCGCCTCGGTTCTGGCCGTGAATATACGGCACTTCGCGGATACTCACGAGGTCACCTTTTTTCTCGCTTCGAGCAGGACTGATCTGATCGCCGATCTGGAGCCGGACGTGATCGTCGAAAAGGATTTTTCAAATACAACCAATGTTATTTACACCAACTTGAATAAACAATCACAAAAATGTCATTGCGAAAAGTAACACGACGAAGCAATCTCCGGACGTCAGAGCCGGGCTAACAACAACCTGTCATTGCGAGCGATTAGTCGCACAATGTCATCCCGAGTGCAGCCGAGGGATCTATCAGGAAAAAATGTAGGGTGGGGCTTGCCCCACCGAGAAGTCTATCAGAAAAGAAAGTGCCTATTTCAATAGATTTCTCCACTCGCTTCGCTCGGTCGAAATGACATTGGGAAGTTGTCATCCCGAGCGCAGCCGAGGGATCTATTAGAGAAGCAAGTACCTTGTCATCCCGAGCGAACGCATTGCCGCTGTCATCCTAAGTGAATAAACGCACACTGCCATCCCAAGTGAATAAACGCACAATGTCATCCCGAGCGCAGCCGAGGGATCTATTAGAGAAGCAAGTACCTTGTCATCC
>CAZNET010000135.1:0-6950 GCA_964571885.1 uncultured Pirellulales bacterium | reverse complement strand
TCGAAAAGACCGGCAACCCCCGATTCGCCTACGACATCTACCGCCGTTTCATCGACATGTTCGGCGATGTCGTCATGGGCTGTCACCACGAACACTTCGAGGAAGTTATTGACAAGGCCAAGAAAAAAGCCAACGTCAGCACCGATAACGAACTGACCGCTGATCAGCTCAAGCAAGTTGTCGAAGGATACAAAAAAGTATATAAAAACGAAGTCGGCAAGATGTTCCCGCAAAGCGGAAAAGAACAGCTCACCCTCGCCATTAACGCCGTCTTCGGTTCCTGGAACATCCCCCGCGCCGTCAGGTACCGCGAACTGAACAACATCACCGGCCTGCTGGGCACGGCGGTCAACGTCCAGGCCATGGTCTTCGGCAACATGGGCGACAACTGCGGCACGGGCGTCTGCTTCACCCGTAACCCAAGTAACGGCAAAAAGGAATTCTACGGCGAATACCTCATCAACGCCCAGGGCGAAGACGTCGTCGCCGGTATCCGAACTCCGATGCCGCTGAAAAAACTCGACAAGGTCATGCCGAAGATCTACAAGCAGCTTACGAAGCTCATGTCACGTCTGGAGAAACACTACAAAGACATGCAGGACATGGAATTTACCATTCAGGAGGGTAAGCTTTATATCCTTCAGACGCGAACCGGCAAGCGTACCGCCGAAGCGGCGGTCAAAATGGCGGTCGATATGGTCAATGAACGTCTGATCCCGAAAAAAGAAGCCGTCACCCGTGTCACTCCCGCTCAACTGGACCGGCTGCTGCATCCGCATTTTGATCCCAAAGCCAAACGTACTGTCATTGCCAAGGGGCTTCCCGCATCGCCGGGCGCCGCGGTCGGAGAGGTGGTCTTTACCGCCGATGAAGCGGAAGCGTGGAAGAAAAAAGGCAAAAAGATCATCCTTGTCAGAAAAGAGACCAGCCCCGAAGATATCGGCGGGATGGACGCGGCGGAAGGTATCCTCACCGCGTTCGGCGGAATGACCAGTCATGCGGCGGTCGTCGCCAGAGGTATGGGCAAACCCTGTGTCGCCGGTGTCGGTGCGCTGGATATCAACTATAAAGCCAACAAGTTCACCGTCGGCGGAAAAACCATCAAACAAGGCGACTGGATCAGCATTGACGGCACGACCGGTGAAGTCATGGCCGGCCAACTCGCCACCATTCCGCCGACCATGAGCGGTGACTTCGGCAAATTCATGAAGATGTGCGATTATATCCGGACACTCGGCGTCCGGACCAACGCCGATACACCCGACGACGCGAAACGGGCGAGAGAATTCGGAGCCGAAGGCATCGGTCTGTGCCGAACCGAGCACATGTTCTTCGAAGGCGACCGTATCTGGGCCGTACGTCAGATGATCCTCGCCGCCGACGAATACGCGTTGATGCAGCAGGAAATCGACGAGGCACAAAGTAACAAAGAACAGAAAGAGATCGAAAAGAAATACGCCGATACCAAAAAGCGTTTCGAAGGCGCTTTGAAGAAACTGCTGCCTTATCAGCGAAAAGATTTCCAGGGTATTTTTACCGCGATGGCTGGATTGCCCGTCACGGTCAGATTGCTCGATCCGCCGCTGCATGAGTTTTTGCCGCAGGACAAGGCGTCACAGGGCGAAATGGCCAAACGTCTTGGTGTCAGACCCGCGGTTGTCAAGTCAAAGGTGGACCAGCTTCACGAATTCAATCCGATGCTGGGTCACCGCGGCTGCCGTCTGGCGATCACCTATCCGGCCATCTACCGTATGCAGGCAAGGGCGATCATCGAAGCGGCGCTGAACGTCAAGAAGAAAGGCAAATCCGTCAAGCCGGAGATCATGATCCCGCTGATCGGCACCGTCGAGGAATTGAAGTATGTCAAAGACGAGATCACCGAAGAGATCAAAGATGTTCTCAAGACCAAAAAATCGAAAATCGACTACAAGGTCGGCACCATGATCGAGGTTCCGAGAGCCGCATTGACCGCCGATGAAGTCGCCGAAGACGCCCAGTTCTTCAGTTTCGGGACCAACGATCTGACCCAGATGACGATGGGCTTTTCGCGTGACGATGCGGGCAAGTTTCTCAATGAATATGTCAACAAGGGTATCTATGCGGAGGATCCGTTCCAATCGCTGGACCAGACCGGCGTCGGCAAGCTTGTCGAGATGGGCCTGAAGCTCGGCAGAAAGAGTCGCAAACAGCTCAAGGTCGGCATCTGCGGCGAGCACGGCGGGGACCCGGCGAGTATCGCGTTTTGCCATAAGATCGGCATGGACTATGTTTCCTGTTCGCCGTTCAGGGTTCCGATCGCCCGGCTGGCTGCGGCGCAGGCGTCTGTTAATTCGTAATTGACAGAAACGCTGATTTTGTTAAAATACCAAGGTGCGTCAAGAACGGCGCACCTTTTTCTTTTAACTAAAAAGAAGATATTTGAAAAATTGATTAGATTTCCTTAGGATAATCAGTAATCACTTATCAATGGTCAATTGATATGGTGGGAGTAGCTCAGCTGGCAGAGCACCAGGTTGTGGTCCTGGGGGTCGCGGGTTCGAATCCCGTCTCTCACCCTTATTCGTCACTCGGTTCTCGTCGCTTGCCGCTCGCAATATCATCAGGTATTTAAAATGGATAAATATTTTTGTTTTTGGTATCCTTTGGAGTGGTAGTATTTGTTTTTTGAAAAGGAGTTTATGATGCCGAATCGAGTCGGTCGGATTTTTTTTTAGAAGTTAGGCGGTCGCGTTATTTATGTTATTCCAGATATGCGGACTGCGCTTGCAGACCGGATGACAACCATTGATTAGCAAATTCGGCGAAATCAGCGAAATCGATTTTACAATCACCATTCGTATCCATAGAAGGCGGAACAGGACAATAATTTTCATAAAAGAGTTCCTGTGCATGCTGCTGCCAGTATTGCATCTCTGATTCGAAGAACAGCAATTTCTGACTAATCTCAAAATAATTGATTCTCGAGCACGGACCTTCGCATGCATTGAAACGGGCGTAAAACTTATTGTCAAGCGTGCGGTCCCAGATAAAACAGCTAAGGTCTTGTTCATTACCATGTGTTATCATCGTTAATATTCCTTTTTGTTTTATCGGATCGTATTGTGCCACAGCAATAGCAGGTTCAAGAACAATGAATGAATTATCATTTTCATCAGAAGTGCCGGAATAACTAACGCTTCCATTTGATGACAATGCAATATAGTTTATAAGTGTATTAGATCGAGTTCCCAAAACACCGTAAAATGTCTCACAAACTTTCTCACAGCAAATCCCTTGTAATGTTATATTTTCTCTGATTGAGTTATCGTTAATTTCAAGAATGCTGTTCAAAATATAGGCTTCACCGAGACACGTTCTGCGATGTAAAGAAGCTGATTGGCCCTGGTATATTTGACCTCCCTCAATAGAGGTTAATTGATCATCAACGATTAATTTAACATCAAGAACTTCTTCGTTACCATGTCCTGAGCCGCACCAGTTGGAATCAATCAACAGTACCGTTCCCTGGGCGGATCCAACATCGCATAAAACAGGCGTGCTGTTGTAGTCAATTGTACCAACCGTGCAGCATCTGTTGATAAAGAATTTTATTTCAATTTCATCAACCTGAAGAACAAATTCTGATGGGCCCGGGTTTGCGATAATCGAAGGACTAAACACAAATGAAAAGAAAAGAAAACAAAGAGTCCCCGCATTTACTTTCATGGTTGTATCTCTCAAAAATTAAACCATCTCAAAAATTAAACCATCTCAAAAATTAATCATAACACTTTTAATTTGGGATGTCAAGAAAAATTTTGAGAACAAACCATGTTTTATTACAATAACGGAATAAAAATAGCAAAACATAGAAAGGCTAAAATTCAATTACCGTACTATTACTATACTTTTTTCTTTTTGTTGGTATAATTTGGAAAGTGTGCTCAATATTAAGATAAAGGAGTTTATGATGGTGAAGAATTTTAGTTTGGTGGTTGGTTTCATTTTTCTGATGGGTGTTTTTGTCCGGGGCGGTGAGATTATCGTTTCGCCGGGAGAGCCTATTCAGGCGGCGGTCGACAGGGCCGAATCGGGCGATACGGTTACTCTCAGGGACGGGGTCTATCACGAATGCATTTCGATCGACAAGCCGATTACGCTGAAGGCGGCCAACGGCGGTGAGGCGACGATCAGTAACGCTTATGAGGGTACATTGAAGTTCGAGGCGGTCGATGAAAAGCTGGGATTGTATTCGGCGGAGGTTGACTGGCCGGTACGGTGGATGATGGCCGGGGACCGGAATCTGTACGACTACCGTTACCTCGAGCATCTGAAGAGTTTTACGATGCTGCCGAGGTACAGCCGATTGAAACAAGAAGCGACGGGACTGCCGGAAGGGTTCGCCTGGGAAAACGGTAAACTGTATCTTCGCCTCTGGGGCGATCAGAACGCCAATAAAGCTGCTGTCGAAATCAACAGCAGGACGATGAACGGCCGAGCGCAGTTTCTAAAGAACAATGGGATCAAACCGCTGGAGCATTTTTACCGCCCGGCCAAAGAGCCGGTAAAACTGACCTACGCAGACCATATCAAACTGCTGCATTACCCCGAGGACATCGGGGTGATCATCAGTATCAAGGCGGACGATGTCACGATCGAGGGGCTGCGGGTGCATCTTGCGCCGCATGTGGGGATCGATATCAAAGAGGGGAAGAATGTTACCATTCGCGATTGCTACTTTGACGGCTATCAGTACGCGATCAATACGTGGGAAAAGTGCGAGCGGCTGACGGTCGAATACTGCGAATTCAGCGGCGGCAGGAGCTATGAGCTTTACCGCAGGATGCAGGACACTATCGGCGGCAGTTTGTGGAACGGGTATTATTATTCGAACCTCGAGATCAATACCATCGGGCAGAAAGGGCCGGGCTTTATCTTTCGGCACAATTATGTTTACGAGGGTTTCGACGGCATCCAGCCGCGGGGCATCGCGACAGAGAATATCGGTAAGCAGCCGGACATCCCCTCGGAAATCCATCACAATGTCTTTATGAATTTCGTCGATAACAGTATCGAGGCGGACGGCTGGGTGCGGCTGTTTAATATGCGGATCCATCACAATCTGGTGGTCAACGGCAACTCGATGCTGTCGGTCGCGCCGACGCAGCGCGGCCCGCTTCAGGTCGATCATAATATTTTCTTCAATTCGCTCGAACAGGGACTTGGCGGCGGATTTGTGATTAAGCATAACCAGCCCAACTCGGCGGCCGCGGTCAATAAAGGTTTGACGGTCGTGCATAATACGTTCTTTTTGCCGAAAAAGCAGTTGTTCTGGGAATGGTTCGAGTGCGAGTACGAGGACAACGTGATCGAGAATAATATCATGTACACCGAATTGTCGGCGCCGTGGGACAAGCCCGGATTTATGCCGACTAAATATAACCTGCTGTTCGGTCTGCGTGTGTCCAATGACCATCTGCCGCACCTGATCCACAGGGACCCGGGGCTGGTGAGTGTGTACCCAATCGATTTCAGGCTGGCCGACTATTCGGCCGCGGTCGCAGCGGGTGTCAATAAGGACAAACAATACCACCACACGTCCATCGGCGACACCGACCTCGGCGCGATCGAATACGGTGAGAACTGGAACTTCCCGACGCCGGGCCCCCGCTGGGCGACACCGGAGAACATGCCCCAGCGACCCGAATGGCCAAAGTCGATCGATCCAAAACAATGGGCAGGTTTATAAGTAATTATTAGCCACAGAGGACACAGAGAGCACAGAGATAAAGTAAGTAAAAAGTGAAAAATTGCGGAAGCCCTTATTAATTGATAAGTGATTATTGATTCCCAATCGATCGGGATCTACGCTTTGCTTCGATATTTGTGGAAGACCTTCGGTCTGACTATTTTTATCAGCATGGGCTGAAGCCCATCCTACATTTTCCGGATTCTGCATTTTCTTCTTAAAACATGAAGGGACAGGCAGGAGCGGAATGACAAAAAAATTAAAAATAATATAATAAAAGTTATAAAAATAAAAACAAGTTCACGGCCTTATAAGAAATAAAGTTATGTACTTTCAGAATATATTAGTCGTTTTGTTATGCATAGCGATTCCTTTGATATGTGTCCTGCCTGAAATTATATACTTGGTTTTTAAAAAGAAGAATTTTCAGATTGGAACTATTAAGTTGGTAGATATTATTTTACTATTTTTAGGTTTAATATTTGGAGTTGTTATTGTTTTTATTATAAATTTAATTTAAAAAGAAGAGAAAATAACGACGTTTACAAACACCATGAAAAAAGGAGAAAAAGATGGATGATCAGTTGGTGTATTTGAATTTGAGTGAGGAAGACAGGCAGAAGGTGAGGAAGTGCCTGCTGAAAATGAGGTTGTTGTGGATGGGGTGTATTGGTTCGGTTCCGGTTTTACTGATACTTGTTATTTTCCTGAAAGATGTGATTCAACCGCAGGAAGAATTTCCTTTGCAAATCGTCAGAACGATCTTGATCGTTATCAGCGCGGTTGTCCTGCCGCTTTCATTTATTTTGAGGAAGTATTTCTTTACTTCGGCGATTGAAAATCCCGGAAAGAAACTTCTGTTTCAGCAGCCGGGGGGCCAATCCGAGCTTTTCAGCAAATACATCGCCATCATCTATGTGCCGATCGCGCTGGCGTGCATGCCGGCGTATTTCGGCTTTATTCTGTGGTTTATCGGCCAGGATTATGTCATGCTTTATATCCTTGCGGCAGCCGCGTTTATTTGCGCATTCATGCATCGGCCCAAAGAAGAGGAAGTAACACAATTACTGAACGCAATGAACCGGTCAAACGATCCTGCGTAACAAAAGCTGTAGGTATTAAAACAGTTAAACAACAGAAATGAAAATAGACGACAAAATACTGACGATGCTTAAAAGACTATTATTTGCTATTTCGTTATTCTTTACTCTTTTTGTACTTG
>CAZNET010000134.1:1354-6999 GCA_964571885.1 uncultured Pirellulales bacterium | reverse complement strand
AGAATATGGGTCGAAACAATGATGCATTTTTTTTCGGACATTTTATTGATCAACTGACGCACTTCGTGTTTTTGATTCGGGTCGAGACCGTCGGTTGGTTCGTCCAGAATCAATACCGGCGGATCATGGATCAGCGCTTGAGCCAGACCGACTCGTCTGCGGTAACCTTTTGACAGTGTTTCAATTGTCTGGTGATAAACTGAATCGATCGAACATAATGGAACCACGCGATCGAGGGCTTTTTTGCGATCCTTGCCTTTGATCTGGCGAACATCACAGACAAAATCGAGAAAACTACCGACCGTCATCTCATTGTACATTGGCGCGTTTTCCGCGAGGTAACCGATGGTTTTTCTGACTTCGACAGGATTGTTGATGATATCAAAGCCGTTGACCGTTGCGGTTCCGCTGTCAGGTCTTAAAAAACAGGCGATCATCTTCATTGCGGTGCTTTTCCCGGCTCCATTGGGACCGAGAAAACCGAGCACTTCTCCTTTTTGCACCTCAAAACTAATGCCGTCCACGGCCGTGATCGAACCAAAACTACGCTTCAGGTGTTTTACACTTATCATTTTTTTGTCTCCTGAACAAGGCTTACTTTTTTCGCCTTATTTGTCTCCGATTTTTTGATTTTGGAATTATAATAAAATATTAAATAAGGTCAAGTTTCCTTGAATATTTTGTTAAAATTTTGTTAACATATTATCAGATATTAATTTATATGCAAGGCGAACCGCAACAATTTGGAAAATTTATCATTTTGGCGGGTATCATCCTTATTTGCTTGGGTGCCCTTATCATCGTCTTATCAAAATTCGGCCTGTTCAAACTGCCCGGCGACTTTCAGTTCGGCTCGAAAAACTTCAAAATCTATTTCCCGCTGGCCTCATGCGTCATCCTTTCGATCGTATTGACATTGATCTTCTGGATTATCTCAACCTTAAAGAAATAAAAACAGCATTGTTTGCAGTTAGAAGGTCTGATTTATTGCAAAATCATCAAAATTAAGCAAGCAGTGCTTTAAATTGCGCCGCAATTTTAGTATAATATCCGGTAACTAATCGTTAAGGAACTAAAACATGTCGAATGACAAAAATGCACTTCTTTATTTTCGGGAATATATTATCAACTTAATCGCACTTAATCCCATTTTAAAAATTACTTTGCCTGCTTTGTGTGAGGCTTTAAGGGGATTTGATAAAATGCAGATAATTCAAAATAAAACATCCTGCGCGGTTCAAACTCAATGCATTCATAAGATGTTCTTTGTTATTCTTATTTTATGTGGAACGGCTTTGGGACGGGGTATGGATGTTAAAGAGAATCCGTTATATTCATCCAATGAGATAATTATAAAATTAAAAATTTCCCGCCGACTCTATAAAAATACGGCTGAAATAAAGAAACTCGATAACGGCTTACCGTTGAATATTAAAAGGATCAATGACAAGTTTAAAATTGAGCATGTTGAACGTTTATTTAAAGTCTTTGACGGCAATTCAACCGATCCGCAAGACCTTAAGAATTCTGAGGTCGTTCGTGCGCAAAATCCATCTCAAGGTTCGCAGGTTCCTCAATTAGGCCGTTTTTATAAAATCAAATTCGACTTGTCCCCAAATGAATCCATCGAAAATATTTTGCGGGTCTATCAAGAAAGCGACAGTGTAGAAAACGCGGAGCTGAATTATATTTATTATACGACCAATACTCCTAATGACCCTTATTTTCCTATGCAATGGCCATTAAATAATGTCGGGCAGTATTACCCAGCAAGCGGCGGATTCCAAATGCCTCCGGGAATGACGGATGCGGACTGCGATGCACCGGAAGTCTGGCAAAGGCTAACAGGCGATGAGAATATTACAGTGGCGGTGATCGATACCGGTGTCGATTATGATCACAGAGATTTATCAGGTAACACCTGGATTAATTCCGAGGAAGCCAACGGTATAGCCGGGGTGGATGATGACAACAATGGCTATATTGATGATGTGTATGGATATGATTTTATTAATGATGATAACGAGCCATTGGACGATAACGGACACGGTACACATTGTGCGGGGACGATCGCTGCAAAAGGCGACAATGGATTGGACATTACCGGCGTATGCTGGGATGCTCGGATCATGGCTGTCAAGGGATTAGGTGAAAATGGCGGGGGTACCGCTTCCGATCTGTCTAAAGCAATCTATTATGCTGTTGAAAACGGAGCGGATATCCTGTCAAATAGCTGGGGAAGCGGTTTTCCGTCGTCGTTGCTTGAGGAAGCTTTTCAATATGCCTGCAGTCAAGGGGTCATATGTGTCGCTGCCGCCGGAAACGGTAATACGCAATGGCCTTTTTATCCTGCCTTTTATGATGGCGTTATTTCAGTAGCGGCTACTGATTCAAATGACCAGAGAGCGTCTTTTTCAAATTTCGGCCCCTGGGTCGATATGGCTGCTCCGGGTGTGGATATTCTTTCCCTGCGTGCAGAAGGGACTCAGTTGGGAAAGGTTTATGACCGTTATACAACGCTTCTTTCCGGGACTTCTATGGCGTGTCCGCATGTCGCCGGAGCCTGTGTTTTTTTATTATCCAATAATCCTTCCGCTACCCACGAAGACATTCGACAGATATTTATCGATACCGGTGATGCCATTGACCCGAATATAAGCCGGGGCGGCAGACTAAATCTGAACTACGCCCTTTTGAGAATGCTTGGTCCTCAGGGATCGGTAATTTTTGAGTCTGATACGTATTCCTGTTCGGATATTGTGAGAATCAAGCTGTTTGATAGGAATATTGACAATAATAATGTTCCCGAAATTTCTATTTCCGTTGATAATGGTGACAACGAAATTCTGGTTTTGCACAAAACCACAGTGAATGGCATTTATCAAGGTTTCATTCAAACATCTTCAAATACTCCTGTTGGTTTTGATGGAATATTACAGGTTGAGAATCAGTCCGTTTTACAAGCCGCATATTCAGATGCGAACGACGGTTCAGGTACCCCCGCTGTTATAACAGACACCGCATCAGTCGATTGTATAGGACCTGAAATTACAATCAACAAAAAGGATTTATTGGGCCCTGAACCTAAAATCATAATAGAAACAAATGAATTATCTGTTTCTGAAATATTTTATTGCGAAAAGGATTCATCTGACAATTTATTATCCAGCGCATCTCCTGTAAGTTCCATGCTGCATGAATTGCTGATGCCTTCGGTTTTGCCGAATAAAAAATATTGTTTTTTCATAACAGCGACTGATTTGTTCGGCAATAAAACAGTGTATCCGGATAATGACCGATATTTATTCTTCAGGACCGATTCGGCGGGCACACTTTACGTACCTCAGGATTACGATACGATCCAGGAAGGGATCGATCACTGCTGGAGCGGCGGAGAAGTCGTGGTGGCCCCTGGTTTATATACCGGTTGGGGAAATAGAGATATCAGTTTCAAAGGAAAAAGTATTCTTGTTCGCAGTGAGTCTGGAGCTGAAAGCTGTGTTATAGATTGTAACGGTTCTGAAATTGATCCTCATCGAGGTTTTTATTTCAACCAGGGGGAAGATAACAACAGCATCCTTTTGGGTTTTACCATCCTCAACGGCTATGCTGCTGGTGATTCCTATTTGGAAGATTCGGGCGGGGCCGTGTTGTGTGATCACAGCAGCCCGACGATAGAAAAATGTGTCATGAAAAACAACGCTGCTTCCTGGGATGGCGGAGCCGTCAATAATTTCTTTAGCAATCCTGTCATAAAGGATTGTACAATGAGTTCAAATCGCGCCATTGGAAATGATGGCGGAGCGATAAATAATCACTCCAGCAGTCCCCTTATCCTTTCCTGTACCATAACAGGTAATTCGGCTTTTGACTGGGGTGGTGCCGTTAGAAATATTTATTCTTCCAAACCTGATATTATTGGTTGTCTTATAGCAGGTAACAAAACGGGCGGATCCGGAGGTGCGGTATTTGCCTGGAATGGCCCTGAAATAACGATTGATAACTGCACACTCGCAGATAATTCAGCTCCGAATGGAAATGAGATCGCAGCCGATGCCGCGTTCGAGGACAGCTTAAATATTGTGAAGGTGAACAACTCTATTTTGGCAAATGACGGCAATGTAGTATCTCTGGGTGAATTCTCCGAGATCAGGATAAGGTATTCCAATGTTTCGGGAGGTTATACGGGCGATGGAAATATGGATAAAAATCCTTTGTTTGTATCTCGCGGGGTCTGGGATGTTAATGGTGAATGGTCCAATGGAGACTATCATTTGGCCGCCGATTCACCTTGTATCAATGCAGGAGATCCCGATTATGAATGCAGTAAATTACTGACAGACATAGATAACCAGCCCAGAATAATTGATGGTCGAGTGGATATGGGAGCTGATGAATACGTCCCGATCATAGAAGCGATGGCTAAAATATCTCCCAGGAGAATCAATTTGCGGTCAAAAGGCATTTTAGCCGTTTTTGTATTCGTCCCTGGAAATCATTTAAATGAAATAATCGACCCCGGAACACTGACAATGCAGACGAAACTCGGAGTCGTTAAACCTGCCAAAGTTTTCAGTCATCGCAAAAGAGCATTCAGCATCGCCCTGTTTAGACGTTCGGAAGTTTTTGAGATTTTACATATGGGGCGAAATCACGATATTTTAGTCAATGGCAGTTTGACGAATGGTATTTCTTTCAGGGCGACCGGGAAACTTAATGTCCTGAAATGCCGTTCGAATCATTGGCCAAGATTTTATAAATAGTTCACATGACATATAGAGCAACATCAGGGCTTGCAAGTCTTCATCAAACGTGTGAATTTTTCAACCTCAAAGGATCTTTATAATTAATGAAAAAACTAACATAAAATATAGAATAGGTTGGGGATGTTTATTGGATAAATTCTTTAAATGCGTCGATGAGGATTTTTGTATATCGGCCGGGGTGATGATTTGAGATTTCGGTATTGTCGAATTTTATGACCGGGAGGATGTCCTGTGTGGTGACCGCGATGAAAAGCTCGTCAGCTTCGGTTGCTTCACTGGGCATCAATTGTTTTTGCTCGATTTTAAGGTCTGTATTCTCGGCGGCTTTGATGACATATTTTCGCGTGATCGAAGGCAGAATATTTTCTGACAACGGAGCGGTGTAAAGTGTTTTATTTTCAATCGCGAAAAAGGCGGACGAGGAGCCTTCAGTTATAAATCCTTCTTCGTTAACAAGAATCGCTTCGAAACAGCCCTTCTTTTCGGCGTCTTGTTTTGCGAGGACATTGGCCAGCAGATTCAGCGATTTAATGTCACAACGTTTCCATCGCAGGTCAGGATAGGTTGAAACTGCTACGCCCCTGGCTTTGATCTTCGAATTATCACAAAGTTCCGTGATCGTCATGAAAAAATTCGGTTTGATATGATCGTTCCAGCCATGAGACCGCATATCAGAGCCGCGGGTCATATGAAAATAGATCTTGGCGTTAGCGATCCCTGCTTTTTCGAATCCCTGCAAAACTTTTTCCCGAATCGAAATGATATTGACATTGGTGATTTCGATCTCTTTTAGGCTCCTTTGGAAACGCTTGATATGGTCGTCGAAGGCAAAGATCCTGCCTTTATAGCTGCGTAGTACCTCATAGACGCCATCGCCGA
>CAZNET010000134.1:0-1344 GCA_964571885.1 uncultured Pirellulales bacterium | reverse complement strand
ACTTTTTTTTTGCCTCCTTGCGTATTTTGTAGATGATAGACCGGTTCGAGTTCACTGAAAGGCAGGATTTGATCGTTTATCATGGCAATCTGCATAAAAAAACTCCTTTTAAGTACAAATTCGGCAAAAAATACGTATAAAGCATACAAAAAAGCTGAAAATTTTGCTTTACAAAAATCGGAAAAAACGTAAAATAGCCCGTTTCTAAAGTATCAGGAGTTTAAATTATGTACGCAGTAATCGAACAAGGTGGAACACAATTGAAAGTCGCCGAAGGCGATGTTATTAATATCGACTTAACAGACGTTGAGCCGGGCGCGAAAAATATCGAGTTTGACAAGGTTTTGTTTGTCAGTGACGGCGAGATTATTAAAGTGGGCTCTCCTTACGTGGACGGCGCCAAGGTCACCGCGGTTTTTAATACTTCTGCTGAAGAATCCGTAGTTAAAGGTCCCAAGCTGTATCCGATGCATTTTAGAAGAAGAAAGAACAGCAGAAAACGAATCGGTCATCGTCAGAAATATCTCGAAGTAACTGTTGAAAAAATCGAGGATTAATTATTTATTCTCGCTGATGACGCTATCAGCCATTTTATTCCATGCGCCTGAGCCGTTTTTCGAAAAATAGTCGAAGGATTCGTCATCGACCAGCTTACCGAGAATTGCTTTTCTGGTTTCTGCATCGGGTATCGTATTCACAATATTCCGGCGTTTTGCTTCCAGCTCTTTAACAAAGTCGCCATGTACTTCTGTGAACATTTTTTCAAGTTTGGCTCGAACGTGACCGGCATAGGCGGGACAATTGCCCTCTGTTGAAACGGCGATCTGCAGGTCACCCTGACTGACGACCGCGGGGACATAAAAATCACAGAGCTCCGGCTGATCGACAACATTACACAGGACTTCAAGCTGCTGACAATCCTTGTATATTCGCTGATTCAGCTTCAGGTTGTTGGTTGCTGCAATTGCCAGCAGTGCCGCCGCGAGATAATCTTTTGAATATTTCGATCGGATCAGTTCTGTATTTGTTCCGGCACAGATATCCCTGATCGTCTCGCTGATATTTTCAGCGACGACAAAAAGCCTGGCCTTGGTGGCCAACAGGGTCTGAACTTTTCGAAAAGCAACTTTTCCGCCGCCGATGACCACGACCTTCCGATCCGTTAGATTGAGCAGTATAGGATACTTTGCCATGACTCCATTATACCACAGGTAAGATTAATACAAGATAAAAATCTATATTCTCGAAAAATCAGGAAATTCCTGCATAAATTTTAGCTGATTCAATGGTGTTATAAAGCAGCATGGCGATCGTCATGGGGCCGACACCGCCGGGGACAGGTGT
>CAZNET010000133.1:6382-7024 GCA_964571885.1 uncultured Pirellulales bacterium | reverse complement strand
CTTATCAACAGTCATGTGATTCATCATAACCTGGACTGGATTTGGCCCTATTGGGTCACTCGGCAGTTCAAACCTCAAAGCGATGCCTTTATTCCAAGAGCATTTTCTCTGACTCAGATTAATTTATCGGAAAGGAACTGGACCGCGGTTGGAATGCCGAATTATTCTCATTATCCAATCGTCGATCGACGCGGACTAATCATGCCTTTCTGGGATAGCTGGTCGATAGATGCCTGGGTTATTACCGATGATGGTGATTTGCTGGTGCCTTCGCGATTGCAGGAAAATGTAAAACAACAATTAAAATTAAATAATGAACATTCTGTTGTCACGGAGTCTAAAACTGAAACTCTTTATCTTAAGAATAAAGCGGAGGTCGATCGAATAGATGATAATTGTATATGCTGCATATATTTACATGCAGAGTCTTCATTGCCGGGATGGCTGGTTGTTTCTTTGAGGCCTTATAATCCTGAAGGCGTAAGCTTTATTCATCATATCCAATACATCAAAGAAAAGAACTTATGGCAAATCGATGAGAAGCATAATGTACATTTGGGAGAATCGCCTGAAAAGCAGGTCTTATCAGATTATGCAAACGCTGACGTTTCTCTTAATTTACAATCGGAGAACAACCAAGAT
>CAZNET010000133.1:0-6372 GCA_964571885.1 uncultured Pirellulales bacterium | reverse complement strand
ATGTGATGTCGGTATGGCGACCGCCGCAGCATTATATAGAATCAAACCTGGTAAACAACGGGAGGTTAGTGTTTATGTTCCGCTTGAAAAAAACGTCGATAAATTTCCGAAAGAAGATTTTCATAAAATATCCAAGAACAACAACTGGCGCAAGTTGCATGATAATATCTGTAAATTAAATTTAGCTGATAATAATTACCAGTTTCTTTATGACGCAGCGGTGCGATCAGTTTTGCTGCATTCTCCAAAAGAAGTATATCCGGGGCCGTTTACCTACAAACGTTTCTGGTTCAGAGACGCTGCTTTTATTATTTATGCGATGCTGCGTGTCGGGATGAATGAGCGTGCGGAAAAACTTATCGATAATTTTTTTGAAAAACAGACAGCCTTTGGTTATTTTCATTCTCAGCAAGGCGAATGGGATTCAAATGGTCAGGTCTTATGGCTGATGAATCAGTATTGCAGACTTACAGGCAAAAAAGCTCCTGAGCAATGGCTTAAACCAGTCGTTGACGCCGCTAAATGGATTGGGAATAAACGCACCTCCAAAGATCCCCAAAAACCGCATTCAGGTTTATTGCCCGCTGGTTTTAGTGCGGAGCACTTTGGACCTATTGATTACTATTACTGGGACGATTTCTGGGCGGTCGCAGGATTGAAAGCCGCTGCAGAGATACTCGAACAGACACAATATGAAAGCAAATCGGCTGAATTCAGATCTGAAGCTGATGATTTTCTTGGTTCAATAGAAGGATCTCTGCGTTTATGTCAAAAACGTTTAAAAAGGCCTGCGATGCCGGCATCTCCTTATCGTCGTCTGGATTCCGGGGCAGTTGGGTGTTTAGCGGCGAGCTATCCGCTGGAAATTTTCAGCGCCGATGATGAACGAGTAAGCGATACCGCTGATTTTCTAATGCATAGCTTTATGGTTAATAACGGATTTTTTCATGATATCAGTCATTCAGGTATCAATCCTTACTTAACATTACATATGGCTGAACTTCTTATGCGTAACGAAGACTTAAGATTTATGAACCTGGTAAAAGGGGTTGCCGATCTCGCTTCAGAAACAGGGCAATGGCCTGAAGCGATCAATCCGCGCACCGGTTCGGGGTGCATGGGAGACGGTCAGCATATATGGGCGTCGGCGGAATGGATAATCATGGCAGTCAATAGTTTTGTTATGGAGCAGGATGACAAACTCATATTAGGAGCCGGCGTTTTTCCCGATTGGTTGCAAAAGAATAACAGAATTTCAATGGGGCCCATCATGACAACACATGGGCCGGTCACAGTTGCATTTGAGAACGAAAAAGAAACTATTAAAATTCATTGGAAAGCGAATTGGCGTTTAACAAAACCTGAAATTATCATTAGATTACCCGGCTATAAACCAGTCACGGCAGATGCCGATGAAACTTATGTTACCCTCAAACGTATGATAAAAGTATGAATATCCTGATGATGACGAATACGTATTTGCCCCATGTGGGAGGAGTTGCTAACTCTGTTTTGTCCTTTACAAAAGAACTGCGCAATCAAGGGCATAAAGTAATTGTCGTGGCGCCCGAATACAAAGATATTAAAGACAAAGAGTCTGATGTGATCAGAATTCCCGCAATTCAGAATTTCAACAGCAGTGATTTTTCCGTCGTTTTGCCGATACCGGGTTTTCTTGACAGACATTTAGAGCAATTTCAGCCTGATATTGTTCATTCTCACCACCCTTTCCTGGTGGGCAGTACCGCGTTGCGAATTTCAGCAAAATATCATACCCCGCTGGTTTATACATACCATACCATGTTTGAAAAATATACGCATTATGTCCCGGTGAATTTTCCGAGAATGAGAGAATTCGTTGTAAGTCTTTCATTGGGGTATTCGAACCTGGCTGACAGGGTCATCGCTCCAAGCCAAAGCGTTGCCGATGTTCTTGAATCCAGAAAGGTACAAACGCCTATAAACATTATACCGACTGGAATCGATGATAATAAATTTAAAACAGGCAACGGAAAAAAAATCAGAGCATCCTGCAATATTGATACCGATGCATTTGTCGTTGGTCATATTGGCAGGCTGGCTCCTGAAAAAAATCTTGGTTTTTTGGCCCGTACGGTGGCCGATTTTTTGAAGAATGAACCTGAAGCGCATTTTTTAATCGCCGGTTACGGACCTTCAAAAACCGAGATAGATACTATCTTTTCCGAATACAAAGTCTCCGATAGAATCCATTTCCTCGATAAACTGAAAGGCCGGGAACTCGTTAATGCGTATCATGCGATGGATGTATTTGTTTTTAGTTCAAAAAGTGAAACACAGGGGCTTGTGCTGGTAGAGGCCATGGCCTCCGGCGTACCCGTGATTGCATTGGATGCTTCAGGTGTCCGTGAAGTGGTCAAAGACGGCATCAATGGTTTTCTGATTATGCAGGAACATGAAAATATCTTCAAGGAAGCATTAAGAAGATTCTTTGAAATGCCTTCTGAAAAGAAAATAATGATGGCGAACGAAGCAAAGAAAACAACTGAATCGTTTACTATTCATACCTGTGTTTCAAAACTTATCAATGTTTATGAAACCCTAAAAAATGAAAATGGCATAGGGCAGCATAGAGACGAATCGGCATGGGAGCATTCCATGGAGCAGATTAAAACAGAATGGGAATTGTTTTCCAATTTAACGAGCGCGATCGGGGACGCGATACAAAAGAAGTCATAAAGAATAAAAATTATGTTTGAGCAAGGTGAGATTTTTATACGTCGGCTGCGAAATCGCTTAAGCCGATCACAATTGTTGATTCGGCTTTTCGGTCTGAGTAAATGGGACAAAAAAGCGCCTCATCATAAAGGTGTGGTTATCATTCAGATCGATGCGCTTTCAAAGAAGCAGCTCGAAAAAGCTCTCTCTAAAGGACGTTTGCCCTTTATAAAGAATTTGCTGGATAAACAACATTATTCTTTGTATTCTCATTATAGTGGGATGCCATGTAGTACAGCATCGGTTCAGGCAGAATTATTTTACGGCGTTAAATCCGCTGTGCCCGCATTTTCTTTTTATGACAATAGCACCAGGCGTGTATTTACAATGTTTAATCCTGCCGATGCGATGGCGATTGAAAAACGTGCAGAAAAAAAGGGCAAACCTCTTTTGAAAGGAGGCAGTGCCTATTCGGATATTTATACAGGCGGTGCTGATGAATCGCATTTTTGTATTTCTGAACTGGGGTTAAGCGGTATCTTTAAAAATCATCGACCATTGGGGTTTCTGGCTCTGGCATTTCTGAATTTTTATAGTCTGATCCGTACCGCGATTTTATTAGGTATTGAAATGTGTCTTGCTGTGGTTGACTTTTTCAGAGGTTTAATAAAAGGACGTGATCTCTGGAAAGAATTAAAATTTGTTCCCTCGCGTGTTGCTATGTGCGTATTGCTTCGGGAGTTAATAGTCATAGGAGCCAAAATCGACCTTGCCAGGGGAATGCCGATCATACACCTGAATTTGATGGGGTATCATGAGCAATCCCATCGGAGAGGTGCGACCTCACGTTTTGCACATTGGACCTTGCGAGGCATCGACGATGCGGTAAAAAGAATCTGGTTTGCGGCACACCGATCAGCGGTTCGTGATTACGATGTTTGGATATACTCCGATCACGGTCAAATAGATACGATCCCTTACCAAAAAAAAGTCGGAAAAAACATTCAGCAATCGATAAAAGATATATTTGACGAATTACAATTTTCACCAGAAACAAGTAAAAAGAAAAAGATAGGATTTCTTGCGAGAGCGGGATTTCGCGGAGCTGGATTTTTCGATCAGTTATTTCCATTGCCTTTCGCTCGTGAAGAAGATAAGCCGATAGTTACCTCTCTGGGGCCTATGGGACATATTTATTTACGAGAAACCCTTGATTCGGATGAAATTGCGTATTTTATTGATAATATCATTCATAAAGCACATGTGCCGATGGTGATCTTTCCGCATAAAAATGCCCCGCAGAAGGGCATAGAGATATGGACCCAAAATGGTCATTATAGTTTGCCGGACCAGGCAGATAAGATATTTGATCCTCATGTCCCGTTTTTTGATGAAATGGTAGAAGATTTTTTACGGGCATGCCGGCATCCAGACAGTGGTGATGTAATAATTTCCGGCTGGGATAAAAAAAACAAAACCAATTATAGTTTTGCCGTTGAAAACGGTTCTCATGGAGGCTTAACCTCCGACGAAACAGAAGCTTTTGCGATATTGCCGAAAAAATTATTAATGAGCGATACAAATAGAGATTATATCCGTCCTTTGGATTTGCGAGCCGCAGCCTTACGTCTGATTGAAGGAGTCAAGGAGGAATCTGATAGGACATATTTTCATTTGGCGGCTGAACGCAATACTTTCAGGATTATGACGTATAACGTTCATGGTTGTGTCGGCCTGGACGGCAAACTATCGCCGCGCAGAATCGCCGATGTTATTGCACAGTACGAACCAAATATTGTTGCGCTGCAGGAACTTGATGTGGGAAGATTACGATCGGGCCGGGAAGACCAGGCGATGATCATCGCTGAGCACCTGAATATGAGTCATCATTTTCATGCTGCGATGCGGGTAGCGGAAGAATCGTTCGGAGATGCTATTTTAAGTTCGTTTCCGATGCAGCTAATAAAAAAAGATGCTCTTTCCAGAAAGTTGAACTTGCCATTCTTCGAAACCAGAGGCGCATTGTGGAGCAAAGTATATTTTAAAGATTTGCCGATACAGATTCTCAATACTCATTTGGGACTTAATCCAAAGGAACGCCTGTTCCACGCAAAAGAATTGTTGAACCGCGAATGGCTGGGGCATCCGCAATGCAAGGGGTCTGTGATACTTTGCGGTGATTTTAATGCGTTTCCAAAATCAAAAGTATTTAAAGAATTTATCAACAAATTAGACAGTGTACAGACAGCAGCTGTTAAGACCAGGCACAAAGGGACATGGTTCGGACGTTATCCTTTCGCCAGTGTAGATCATATATTTGTAAATCAGGAAATTGAGGTAATAAATGTTGAAGTGGCTGACAGTTACCTGGCTCGGCTGGCATCTGATCACAGGCCGTTGCTGGCGGATCTTAAATTTAAATCATCATGAAACTCAGCATTGTTATTAAATGGAAAAACGTTCATAGTGGATTCGATCGGATTGAACATGTAGTTCTTTCAATGAAACAATAATGTTGTCTATCATCGGCGGAGGTCCGCAAAGAAAGATTTCGGATTCAGTTAATAGATCTTTTGTGTATTCGGCAATGATATCCTTTGTAATATATCCCTTCAAGCCGTTCCATTGTTCATCCGGATTATTGAGCACATGGAAAACCTTGAAATTATCCGGCAGATCTTGAAGTTCATCTGTGAATATAATGTCATTCGAAGTTTTATTGCCATAAAGAAGCACCACCGCTCTTGAATCATTTCTGTCACGCAGATAGCGCGCCATGCTCATAATCGGCGTAATACCAACACCGCCCGCGATAAAAAGAATCGGTCTTTCCCGATAATTTAAGAATGAAAAATGTCCGTAAGGTCCTTCGATATAAGCAGAGTCGGTCGTTTTTGTCTGATCGATGGTGTTGGTGAAATTGCCGGACTGTTTTATAGTGGCCTGTAATTGATCTCCGAACGTTGGTGAACAGGAAATCGTAAATGGATGAATTTCACTTTTCCTTCCCGGCCGTTTTAATTTCAGGAACATGAACTGACCGGGTTTATGTGTTTTGATAGGCTCTTTATCTGCTTCAAAGGTGAGTGTGTAGGTATCATGGGTTTGCTGAGAAACCGATTGGATTGAATATTTCTTTCGCTCAAAAAAGGGGATATAGATATTGCGGTAACTTGTCGCTGCTATGCAGGCAAAAAGCAGGACGCCCCAGTATATTTTCATACTCGTCATCTGCAGCTCACTGCCGAGAAAATACGAGTGCAGAAATCCAAGCACCACGATTGCCAAAGCAGATTTATGACTCACCCGCCAGATATTGTAGTCAATACCGAATGACTTAAAAAGCACCGCCAGGGTGACCGTTAGTAAAGCAAGAGCCAGTGCCGCTTTGCCAAGATTGACCTTCCACGAAGTATCCATAGACAATAATGCCGCGCTTTGTAATCCCGCCATGATAAAGGAGATGTGGGCTAACACTAAACCAGCGGTGATCATCCCCATCAGTTTATGAAAGTTCGTGATATTGTCGATAGCAAAGATTCGGTCGAGTATTTTTAGCCGGCTGGTCGTAATGACCTGCAGAACAAGAAGGGCAAAGGCTGTTAGGCCTGCTGCTTTGCCAAGCATAAACATGAAATCTCCGGGGTCATCAATACTCAGCCAGCGTATTGCAAT
>CAZNET010000132.1:4638-7053 GCA_964571885.1 uncultured Pirellulales bacterium | reverse complement strand
ATTAAACCTTATCTTAGCCTGGACAACTATTGCAGAAATCAATACCGCGGCTGGTATCCCATTGTCAGTCTTTATCTCGACTCCAACAATTTACAACTTTGCAGAGAAAGCCTCGAAGGACACAAGAACAGATTCAAACTACGGATCCGCAGCTATACGGACGATCTTGATTATCCGCGGTTTTTTGAGATCAAACGCAGGCTAAACAACGTGATTATAAAAAGCCGGGCACAAGTGATGTACCATAATATATCCGATATCCTGTCCGGCTGCCCGGTTAATCACTATAAAAAAGACGAAACGACGCTCAGACAGTTCCAGTTATATGGACACAGTATCGGGGCAAATCCGGTTGTCCTTATTCGTTATAAGCGTCAGGCTTACCAAGAATGTTGCCATAACAGGGTGCGTATCACTTTCGATAAAGAGCTTTGCTACAAAACAAGCTCTCTAAAAAAATTATCCCTGAACGGCGGAGGCTGGCAATATCATCATATAAACAAAATTATTCTCGAAATCAAATTTACCGACTTGTATCCCGCCTGGCTGAACAGGATGATTGAGATATTTAACTTACAGCGGTGTTCGATGTCGAAATACGCGACGTCAATAAAAAACGCTGCAAGAAACAATTTTCTTTTAAATAAGGATTTAATTCATGGAACAGGTATGGCAAATTTTTGACGGCCCTTCGCGGATCGGCGACGCCTTTACGCCGGATGCCGTTCTTTTGTCGCTGTTGCTGGCTTTTGTTTTAGGCCAGGTTCTGGCGTGGGTTTACTATTTTACCCATAGCGGATTGTCTTATTCGCGGACGTTTGTGCAGTCTTTAATTATTATCACCATCATTGTTGCGTTGATCATGGGGATCATCGGCAATAACATTATTACCGCTTTTGGCTTGATGGGTGCTTTGGCCATTATCCGTTTTCGAAACATTCTGAAAGACACCCGAGATACCGTTTTTATTTTCTGCGCGCTGATCATCGGTATGGCTACCGGGACAATGAATTACAGCCTGGCGATCATAGGCACGGTTTTTATATGTCTTGTGGTGATCTATATGTATTTTACGAGTTTCGGGGCCCGCAGGCCGCACAACAGCTTCCTGAGATTCAGACTCTCAGAACATATCGGACCTGACCATCCCGTTGTTTCGATCCTTAAAAGGTTCTGCCGAAGCTTTGTACTGATTTCCGCTCAGGATATAGGCGACGGCGCCGCCGGTATCGAGTATGCCTATCAGCTTATGATCAAAGATGTCAGCAAAAATGAAAGGATGCTTGAAGAATTTGAAAAAATAAAAGGAATTGAAAGTATCAATTTAACCATACAGGAGCAGTTGTTAGAGGTATAAAAATGCCCGAACGTTCTATCTACGCCAAACTCAGACAAGGCCGCCTCAATCTTCACGTAGTGCCCGTCCTTGTATGGCTGGCTGCATTAGCCGGCGTTTTCCTGCTCATGCAGCATCGCAACCAGCGTTTCGAGGTCCTCGGTATCGCGCAGGAACAGGTATTCGAGGTCTCCTCCGTATCAACTAATCAGGTAAAAAAACTCGACGTCCAGCTCTTTGACCGTGTTAGTGAAGGACAGATCATGGTGGTTCTCGATGACGAAACGGTCCGTGCACAACTCGGTATACTTTCAGCGGAGATAGAGCAACTGATGGCCCAGATGGTCCCTGTCCAGGAACAAATACTGTCCGAAGTATCCGGCGCCAACGCTGACAGAATACAGGCGTATCGAAGGTATTATCTCGATATTGAAGATGCCAGGCTGCGAAGCATGGAATTGAGAAAACAAATAGAGATCGACAGGATACTCCTGGAAGATATGGCTCTTGAGGTCTCGATCGCTGAAGAGCTTTTGAAACAGGAAGCGATTACCGATTATGAACTTGAAAAAGTTCAGCTTCAATACAGAACCCAGGCGAAAAAGATCGAGGAAAACAAAGTACTGCTTGATCAAATCGAAGATCATATGACCCAGGCAGAAAAAAGGCGTGACGAATTTATCTCTTTTCAGACATCGCATCCTTCCGTGGACAGCGCTCTTGAAGTGATACATAAATCGATCAAAGTCAAAGAAAAGCAAATAGACGAATTACTGGCTATGCAAAAGTCGCTTTTCCTGAAAGCGCCCTGTGATGGGATCGTGAATAAAATCTATATCAGAAGCGGAGAAACGGCAACGGCCGGTGAGCCCATTCTGTCGGTGGCTATGGAAAAACCGAAGGATATCATTGCTTATGCCAATGAAAATCAGTTAAATTCGATTCATCTCGGCATGGAAGTGCAGCTTATCAAACGAAACGCTCCGTCCGTAATTGCTGATTCTCAAGTTGTTTATATCGGGCCTGTCGTGGAAATGATGCCCGAGCGTCTGTGGCAAAAAGCAGATATGCCTCAATGG
>CAZNET010000132.1:3025-4628 GCA_964571885.1 uncultured Pirellulales bacterium | reverse complement strand
GGCCGGTGGTGATCAGAATAAATCCCAGGATAGACATCATGCCCGGCGAGCTGGTGGGAATCAGAGGATTGTAAAAGTGATTTAAATCCGAAACAGACTGATCTTGAGCTATTTTATGTGATGTAGAAGCATATGCTGTTCGTTTACCATAAGAAAATAAAGTTAGCTTTTCTGTGTTTCCTGTTATGTTTATTCGTCCTGACAGGCTGTGAAAAACATACTGAGATAAAACAAATCGACGAACAGGTATACGATATCATCGATAAAAAGTGGGATGATGATTTCGGCGGCAAAGCAAATTATAAAATCGACAGCCCTGATTCAAATAACATCGATACCCCACGGGATCCCGAACCGTTTCGAGATAGTATTTTAACCTTGCCTGCTGCGGTCAAATACGCAACGCGTCACAACCGTCAATATCAAACAGAAAAGGAGCTGTTATATGTCCAGGCTCTCGATCTGCGGCTTGAAAGACATCTGTTCGAACCTCAGTATTTTGGCGGAGCCGGCGGTTTTTATACAAAGGAAGATGACGAAGAAGCCGTGGGAGTATCTTCAAATTTTGGATTTGAACAGCTCCTGGCAAACGGAACGATCGTTTCAACCAACGTGACCTCCGCATGGATCGATATCTTATCGGGTGATCTTAAAGGAGGACTGTCGGGCATTATCAGCGCAACCATCACGATGCCGTTGCTTCGTGGAAGCGATACAATTGTCGTTCAGGAAAATCTTACTCAGGCCGAAAGAAACACCTTGTATCAAATTCGTCAATTCAACCGGTTTCGTAGGACGTTTGTCGTTTCCGTCATTACGCAATATTATCAGGTCCTTCAGGCCTGGCAAATAATGGAACATTCAAGGAATAATCACGAAAAAATACTCAAAGTCTATAATAAGGCCCAAAATTTAGCCAACGCGGGCCGCCTTCCTCGATTCGAATTGAATCAAGCCCGTCAGGATATGCTCCGGGCAAAAGACACATGGATACAATCTGAAAAACAACACGAACGGCTTCTCGACGAATTAAAACTGACGCTGAACATTTCCACACGGTCGCAACTGCATTTAGACCCGAACGAACTTGAATATCTCGAAGAATCGATACAAAAGTCAATCACGTTCTCTGTAAATGATGGCATTGAAACCGCCATTGATCTCAGGCTTGATTTGGCGAACAGTTATGATGCGGTCGAAGACGCGAATCGCAAAGTACTGGTCGCCCGCGATGCGCTTCAAGGCGATCTTACCTTAGTTGCATCTACTCAGCAGTTTTCAAATAAGACAACAGAACCGTTGACGCTCAAGAAAGTTGACGACAGTGCATTTCTTGATTTAGGAATGGATTTACCCCTTGAGCGAACCGCCGAAGAAAACAACTACCGCAAAGCCTTAATTACATTAAGTCAAAGTAAACGGGCCCATGAAGAAGCCGTGGATATTGTGACTTTACAGGTTCGCCAGGCTTACAGAGATTACCAGGAAGCGATAGAACGGGTGGAAGTACAAAAACGAGCACTCGAACTGGCTGAAAAACGATTCGAGAACACACTGTTGCTCTTACAGTACGGCAGAACGAACACACGCGACGTATTGGATG
>CAZNET010000132.1:0-3015 GCA_964571885.1 uncultured Pirellulales bacterium | reverse complement strand
ATGCGCAGGATGACTTATTTGATGCCCGGAATTTCACCACAGAAGCCCTGGTGAATTACGGGATCGCCATGCTGAACTTTTACCGCGACGCCGGCGTTCTTCAGGTCACGGCCGACGGTATGTGGGACACGAAATTATAATCAACTCAAATATATGCATCACTTTTGACAACTTGTCACAGCCTGTAAAGATACTGGAAACGTCGAGATTGTATTGCAGATATCGTAAATTTAAGGAAAATTATGCTTCAATCCGTGAGTTTGAACGGTGCGCGTCAAAAAGGATAAGCATTAAGTACCTTTACTTGTTTGATTTATGGAATAGCAGGTGAGGATCCGACCCAACGACTTGCCCAACTGGAAGTCAAACTCAGTGAAAGCATTGGATTGTCGATTCTATGATTCTAATTGATTGATGCACGGATTAGTTGTCTGATTGTCGCACTATCGGATTGATCATTTGATGATTTTATCGAATTTCAGTCAACAGTTGCCAGCCAAGATATCTTGAGATGCAGCTACTAAAACCAACTCTTAAAGACAGATAAAAATCCCTACGATTCTGTTACCCTAAGACACACGGATTTTTGTGAAAATCCTTATTTGGTACAGTTTCTTATGCGTAATTAAGCAGACACAATACCTTACTAATCGCAAAGCCTTATAAATAAGGGATTAACAATTGACAATTAAAGACTTATGAAGCTGTCCGAGAAACAACCGGGAGCGTACCGAGCACGGTATAGACGCAAATGGTGCAAATTTTGGTGCGCAACACTCACGTGACATTTTATTAAAACTGTGTAATCTAATATTCTTGTTGTAATTTAAAATGTAGAGAGAGGGGGATTAAAAACCGCTCTCTTTGTTATTTTATCATAAATACAGATTTATGAAATAAATTATTATTTTGCAGTGAATTATTTCAATGATTCGTTACTTTCCTGACACGGTTATTTACCATATGTGACTGCCGAAATAGGACAAAAAAGCTGACAATTACAATTGTGCTAATAGTAAATCTCTTGGTTATAGATACAGCCGATCATACAAATTGGTTCATCTACCCCTGAGTCTTATATTTCTCAGTACCATATCTTCAGTGATCTCATTCGAGTCAGGACCAAAGATAAATTTATATATAGAAAAAGAGGCCTGTATGTAATATACAGGCCTCATATAATTCACTCTTTCAAAAGTTCTATTACGGCCAGTAGAAGTCTTCAGGATTGACAAGCCATTGCTGCATCAATCCGGCATAATCCTTGAAATTAACGACACCGTCATCAACAAGGTCCATTTCAGGTATTGGAACATCAACGAAAATTGGTCCCGTACCCGGTCCTAATCCGCCTTCATTAGCCAAGGTAATGATCTCACCGTGTGACAATGCTCTGTTAAAGACATAGAGTTCGTCGATGTGACCGGCATAGTCGGCTTTGTCAAGCCTGGTGCCGATCTTAAGATTAAATCTTTGCTCCTTGGTGTTGATGTAACTAAATCCTCCTGAGTCGAATAAGGTATCGACCAGCATACCGTTTAGATACAATCGAGCGACTATACCATTGTAAGTTCCCGCGACATGATACCATGTTCCTGCATCAAGCATATTAGCGGTTGTAATATCCGTGGTACCAGAACCTGTTGACATCAAAGCGACTTCTAATCTTGGATAGCCGGCACCTGTCCTTACAAAGGACCAGCCACGTGGCATGAAATCCCTGGTGACAAATTTGTTATTGAATATATTTAGTTCAGCATCTCTAAGTTTGACGAAGCATGCAACGGTTAAACCGTCGTTAAAATCTGCCCAGGTCAGGAAGTCGTTAGCATCCCATTCAAATGCGGCCGTCCAGGTCGATGTGTCTGAGATATCCCAGCCGTCCGGCCAGTTGGCGTCATTATAAATGCCTGAACCGGCGTAGTAATTCTCCGCACCTGGTGTGGTGTTCGGGTCAGATGGATCATAATCAGGCCACCCGTTGGAATCTGTGGGATTAATCTCATACATCTGAGGCCATTTTGGATTCGGCCATGTATCCGGATTTGAAGGATTCCACGGCGAAGGCCATGCGGAGGTTTTGCTGGTATCGGGCCACTTCAGGTTATTAGAATCACCATGGGGTTTCGGCCAGGTCGTATAATCTTTGACGGCAGGTGTTTGTGCACGGCCGCCGCCGAAATCGACATAATACATATCATTCGGCTCAATTTTTGATGGATTCGGTGCAAATCGCAATCGCAGAGCCTGACCAACCGGTCCCGCCTCGTACTGAGGGGATTTACCTATATCCGATGGAAGAAGTGGAATATCAAAGTTTGGATCGTCCGGGCTTTCTATCCATCTGACAATGGCGGTACCGTTGTGACTGTTTCCTGACAAATCGTTGAGGTTGTTCTCGAAGGAAGCCTGGAGAATCAGCTCTGAAGGACTCACCGGTTCAGCCGATACCGTATAACTGTATTTCGACCAGTCATTTTTCAGTCGACTTAAATCACTCATATTGACGGCACAATCATCCGTCCAGTCGGCATTTGGTTTTTGCACTTCAGGTACACAGACGGGAGAATAGGCCTTGATATCATCGAAGTAAATATCGGCAAAATATCCTGATGTGGCTTGATCACCAATACCGACGGAAAACTTGACGATATCGCTCATGTCAACACCTTCTGAAGAAACATCAGCCAGATCAATGCGCCAAACCTGCCATTCCTCCTTTTGCATATCATTGGCATCCGGATAATTGACATAATGACTGCCGCCGCTTCCGTCCTCGAAATAGACATAGATTGGTTGAAGGAGATTACCTGTCTGGCCGTAGAACCATAACCACAGAGACTTGGCGTTAAGGCCTGTCGAACTCCAGTCCGAATAAGGCACGATATACGCTCCTCCAAAAGTATAGCTAAAGTTAAAAGCGATTATTTCCATCGATGATCCACCGATCGCAATACCACTTTCATAGTAAGGATTTCCACCCCCTTCAGCTTGCCAGACAGATTGTAATTCACT
>CAZNET010000131.1:0-7059 GCA_964571885.1 uncultured Pirellulales bacterium | reverse complement strand
GTAATGGTAATATCACAATTCAAACTGCCGCTATGGGAAAGATCCATCCGTATCGGCCTGATGATGACATGCTCGCTTCTGTCTTGCAGTGCGTTGATAAAAGCGATCACGTTCGGATATTGGCCGGCAAAATTTATTTTTGCTTTTCGGTAAAAGGCTAATGGACGATCTTCAGTGTCGGTTTTTTCATTAATAAAATCCAGCGAATTGATCGTGCAGTATGTTTTTTCCGCGATCGTGTCAATCTGTCTGAAAAATTCTTCCGCCTTTTCCTCGCTGAAACACTTACTCCGCACATATTCTAATTCATTTGTGAGTTCTGCCAATTCCTGTTGTTCTCTTTTGATATTTTTTGAAAGCACATTTTCCTTGAACGAAAGTTTTTCTCTGGATTGTTCGAGTTTTTGTGCGGCTTTGACATATTTTGTATAGGGGACGAACGTCCAGTTATAGAACGCAGCCATACCGATGACGATGAGTACCGTCAGAACCGTACTTCTTGTTGATTTAATTGATTTTGTTATTTCATCGACTTTCATATTTTTCAGACTTTTTTCATTGTACAATGGATCGTATATTTAATTCTGTTCTGTGAGTTATTTTCTTTTTTTGTAGCCATGATTACGGCTTTTTCGATCATATCCTGGTTGTTTAATTGATTCGTAAACAGGTAAACGGCATCATAGGATCCGGCCACGCCTTCGATCCGGATGGTGTTTTCATCGCTCCAGAAATTTGTCAGCATTAGATCGCGCGGTATGGACCTGGCGATTTTGAGCAGAACATCCCCCCATTTCACCGGAACTTTTTCGCTGACAATCGAACGGACGGTATTGACTTTCGACGTTGTTTCGTTGAGTTGTCTCCTTGTTTCGGCTCTTTGGGAGGCCAGATATCCTGCATCACGTGCCTCTGCGGTATCACTGACTCTTTTGAGGTTTCTTGTCAGCTTTGTCATTTTTGTATTGAAAACATGGAGCGAGATAATCGCCGCCACAAGCAGCATCGCCGCGATATTCGCGAACACAAATGTCTGTCTGGTAACCTTTTTGAGCTCCTCGACTTCAGAAGGCATCAAATTGATTTTTACATTAAATGCGGCAGATTTCAACAAAGCCGATGCCGCTCCGATACTGACGGCCGATGGCTGGTATGTGTTGTTAGGCTTGTTGATCGACGAATCAAGGTAAGAATCTTTGATGGATCTTACGTGCAGCTTGTAATTGCCCGCTTCGGGATTGATATTAAAAGGCGGCTGTCTGTAAAGCTGTGACGTCAGTGTTTTAATTTGCTTGGGATTATCATTGATATTCGTCAGAATCAGAATGTCCCATTTGCCGGTATTGTCGGGAAATTCAAGATCGAAATACTTGATAACCGTGTTAATTTCCTGTGCTAAAAGTTCCGGGGCGCCCGAAATATTATCTGTGTTGACTATTTCTGTTTTAAGACGTTTGGTTCGGATGAACGATAGGTTCTGGCTGTTGAACAGCAGAACCGTCAGTATATTGTTGTTGATGGTGACCAGTAACTGGTTGCGGTCGAATTTCCCCATGATTTTATTGGGAAAACAGGCCCGTGCGTACGCCAGAGGAGAAGGTTCGACATGAACGACATTAATGCCTTCTTTATTCAACTGATTGACAAATTCAATAATCGAATCTTTTTGGGCGGCGGCGACTAATGTTCTGGCGGCATTTGTTTTCGCTGTCGATTTCAATCCGCAAAAATCAATGATCGCCTTGTTAACAGGCAGAATGGCGTACTGCTTGATCTCATTTATGAGGAATTTTCGGATATTGCCGGGCATTTCCTCGGGCAGTTCGAAAATCTGTAAAAGCATCGGGTCGGTCATGAACGACAAAGCTGCTTTCGGAGCGGCCATCCTGTTTTTTCTGATCAGATCTTTAATCGCTTTGGTCAATGCTTTGACATCGATAATAGTGCCTTTGTTTATCGAACCGGCGGGGACTTCACCGGATGCCGAACGCAGCAGTTTTACGGCGTCTTTCTGTTCCCTGATCAGTGACAGGTTGATACAGGCGTCGGTAATGTCAATGCCTAAAGCTGTATCGGCTCCAAAATTCATCAATCGTTCCTCAATAACCGTTTATTTTATAATCGTCAATTCTTATTGTATACGGACTTGACGCAGCGATGGTGACATTAGCGTCGATCACCGCGACAAATCCTTTTTCCGTTGTTCCCGTCGATCGGATCGATCGATTAGGCAGGGCGCCCGACACGGAAACGGTATATGAATGGCTGTTAAACGCCTTGTCGGAAAAGCCGTCCGTCCAGCTCGAATCACTCCGTATTTCCTTGAATGCGTCGTTCAGTCCTGCCTCTGCCACCGCGACCGCCTGGGCAGCGTTGATCTGGTTTTGCATCAACTGGATCTCCTCAGTGTTAATCTGCAGCATTCCCATCACCAAAGCCGCCATCAATGCGATCACAAAGATCGTGACAATAAATACCGAACCTTTTTTGTGTAATGACTCTTTCATTCTTTCCTGCCGTATCAGCGCAAAACAACGGTTTGTTTACTTTTTATTTCGGCTTATAAATGACTCGTATTTGGTAACTTACGACAAATAAATCCCGTGTGGGATCAGAAAAGCAAAGAAAGAAATATCTTCATTGCGGAAGATACAATAGTTTTATTATGAGACCCTTTTGTCAGCAGCGCGGCTGAAATTCAATCTCAAAAGAAATCGTCCCATAAAGAAGAATTATTGTTTTTCTTTATGGCAGGATCTGGTCAGTGGATGTATTGGGATCGGGCGGATAAACGGCGACATTGAGAACGTTCGACCAACCGTCGTTATCCGGGCCTTCATAAACGCATAAGTGATACATATCATTGATTTTCGACAAGACGGGGCAGATACCGGTTGATGTGTCGAACTCGTAACTGATATCCTCTCGTCCTCCCGATATGGTCCAGTTATCCAGGTCGACCGTCAACAGGACCGCCCACCCATCGTCATTGGGACCCCGGTAAGAACAAAGATAACGGCTTTTATCAATCTGCGAGAGTGACGGCTGTCTTCCGTTATTTGTGTCATATTCTAAAGGGGTTTCGTCATTTATCGTCCATGTAGCTGTATTAACACTTAAAACAAGAGCGGTTCCGTCAGAATCCACTCCTTCATAGGCACAAAGAAAATGTTCCTCATCAATTTGAGCCAGCGTCGGATTTCCCCCACTCCAGAAGTCGAAAGTCATTCCGCCGGTAGAGGAAAGCGACCAGTCGCTGGTGTCAACCTCGAGAATCAATCCTATTCCGCTCATCGTAAAAAGCCATCCCTCATAAACGCAGAGGTAGTGGGTGTCATCGATTCTTGCCAAATCCGGATAATCGCAATCGTAGGTATCGAATTCGAATCCGTTCGAACTGCGGGTTCCGCTTATTGACCAGTCACTGTCATCCACTTCCAGAACCAGGGCCCAGCCATCACCATCCGGGCCGTGATAAGCGCAAAGATAATGGTTGTCGTCGATCTTAGTTAATACCGGCGTCTCGCAATAGCTGTCGTCGAATTCATGAGCGCTGCCGCTGCTGATCGACCAGTCACTGGGATCGACCTCCAGCACCGCGGCCCAGCCGTCATTATCAGGTCCCCTGTAAGCACATAAATAATGTGTATTATCGATCTGTGCCAGGGCGGGTTCCATGCCGCGGCTGTTGTCAAACTCAAAAGGTGTTTCCATACTGACACTCCAGTCATTGGAATCTATAGTTAAAACCACGGCCCAGCCGTCCTCACCGGGACCTTCAACGGCACAGAGATAATGAGTCGTGTCGATTTTAGATAACGCCGGTGTCTCGCTGTTATAGGCACTGAATTCAGAATTAGAAACCGAATTGACATCCCAGGGCCCTGCCAGTTCGGCTATTTTGGAGTCTCCGAGAACTCGGTTATAGATTCTCAGATCGTCGATTTTGCCTTTGAATACGTAGGATGATGTGGCGGTTCGTTCGCCGCCGATGTGGAATTTACCGTTTTCATTACCCGGCCCCTGTGTCAGCGAAGTCGTATCATCAATCAATTCGCCGTCGATATACAGTTTTGTAGTCGGGCTTGAAGAATCGTAAACGATCGTAATATGTCTCCAAATATCATAAAAGTCTGTTTGTGTATAATTGGTTTCCCATCGGTTTCCGCTTTGGGGGTGATAGACGGTTAAATATCTTTCTGTGTCGTTATTGAACTGTAACGTGTACAAATTATCATCCCCTGATGCGGTACACCGACTAAAGATACCGGCCCATGGTTTTTGATTCTGTTCGGTGTAGATCCAGACACTTGCGGTATAGTCGCTTCCGACCTGCATCTGGGTAGCGCTGGTCTCTGTGATAATAATATCATTGTCGCCGTCAAATTCGATTGCCCCGCCCACCGGACCATACGTCCATTCATCGCCGTTCATATTGGTCAATGTGCCATTGTAAGTATTGCCCGAAGAATCCGATGCCGTCAGACCGTTTTGATCGTCGAGTTCAAACCAGGCGACCACTTCGCTTTCGCTGCCGGTGACGGAATTCGTACGAATATACGCAGAGGCGGTGATTGTTTTGTCGAGCCCGGAGGTATTGGTAAAAACCGCTTGTGCGGTGACAAAGCGGATGTCATTGAAATCGTTAATGTCGGCCATCGGCGTATCGAGATCGCAGTGGTCATAGCAGGCAAATGTTAAAGAACCGACCGGACCGGCCAGGTCGTAAAAACTTGAAAGATCCAGATCGCCGAACTGGATATAACCGCCGTCGATGTCATAACGCAGATTATTGCCGTCCATATTTTCGAATTCGATATGACCGTTCGTTTCCGTCGAGGAGCTGACAGCCGTGATTCGAGTCGCTTTCGACAAATGTCGATTGACATGTTCGGTAAAGACACGGGCATTCTGGAGGACTTCCGAGTTACCCTGTTTTGATGCCCAACTGTTCTGGATCGCGCGGAACTGAGGCAGGATGGCCGCGAGGATGACTGCCATGATCGCCATCGCGACGATCATCTCAAGCAGTGTCACTGCTTCAAGAAAACGATCATTTTTTCTTATTTGCTTCATCGTCATATTATAAGTTCCACCGCTTGGCGATCAGTGTGTTTAATGTCACTTTAATTTCACCTGTGTCCAGCGAACCATCGTCGTCATCGTCGAATCCGACCGAGACCATGATTTCTCTTAAGCTCGTGTCCTGGTCGTCCGTAACATTGCACAGGTAGGAGCCGGATAGAGAGGTATTGGTCTCATTGAAATTGGTACTGTAGCTGTAAATGCTTCGGGCTTTGATCTCGTCGAGTTTATTCTGTGCGAGGATCAGACTTTGGGTCTTTTTCTCGATGATGATGGCGTCAAGCTGGGCGGTGGTTAAGGATTTCAGTATCGGCATCATCGCCAGAAATAGAAGTCCCGAAGCGATCACTGTTTCAGTCAGCGTAAAACCTTTGTGTTTTGAATTTAATTTTCCTCGCATTGGATCATTCCCGTTGCCGGTATTATCGTAATGGTATAAGTTTTCCCTTCAGCCGCGATCGTCAGTTGTGTGTCGCTGCCGGTCAGTACATTCCCTAAAGGGCCGAACTGAAAATTATCTCCATCGGTACAGCTCACATCCGGATCGATCGTAAAGGTTCCGTTGGTGATCGTAGTGGAGGTACTTAAATTAACGATCTCATAACCCGAATAGGGCGATGAGCCGGTCATATTCAATGCATAGCCGCTGGTGTTTTCAGCGGCATCGGAAATCGCCAGAGCGCGGGTTCGTCGAAGATCGGTAATCATTTTCTTGGCGGTTGCAGACGCTTGTTTTTTGTACAGCGTTGAATACCGCATCCTCGGAACCGAGATGGCAATGAGGATGCCGACAAACGCCACGATCACGACAAATTCTACCAGTGAAAATCCTTTGTATTTTCCGATCATATCCAAATCCTGTACGAAAAAGGGATGGAAGCGAAAAATTCGCGACCATCCCGATATGGTTCATTCGATAACCGAAACTGAATTCGGATACTGTCTTGATTAAAGACCGTGGTCACCGCTTGAGTGTGTTGATACCCTGTAGGAATTGGCATCCATCGAGTAGGCAACGCTGAACGGGCAGCTCGGAGCGCCGTCCGGAAAATAACTAGTGTTGCCGGTAACATCACTCAATGTATCCGGCCAGCTACCTGTATCAGCATAATACAGTTCGATCTGTGAATTGATCAGATCGACATTGGTGTTACAGGCATTGACTTTAGCGGTTGTTGCGCTTGCGGTAATTCTCGGAATGGCGATCGCTGCCAGTGCTCCAAGGATTAACACGACGATTAAAAGTTCGATTAATGTGACACCCTTACGCATTTTATTTGCTCCTTAATTATAGTTATAGTTACAGTTATTCACGCTGCATATCGTCTTTTAGACAGAGGGTCTTAATCAAAAAGACAAGTTTTTTTTGGATTAAAACGATTGATTATATTTTCACATGTTCCTTTTAACTAAATCTTATCTGCTTTTATCGGAATACATTTTTCAGGTGACTGTTTTTCTTAAGCTGCAATCTAAAATGTAAATTCTTGTTATAAAAATGCCGGATGAATGTTGAAGGGTAGGTTATCGGAACCTTATTGCAGATGGCTCATATAGTCGAACATGGGCAAATAAACACCCATTAAAATAAAACCGACCAAAGCGCCTAAACCGACCGTCATGACCGGTTCGAGTTTGACCATCAGCGAGTTGATCATTCTCTCGATATCTTTGTCGATAAAATCGACTCCTTTGTTCAGCATTTCCGATAAGGAACCGGCTTGTTCGCCTGAGGCCGCCAACTGGATCATCATCAAGGGAAAAATATCGTATTTTTTCATCGCATCGGAAACGGGAATCCCCGCTTCCACCGATTTTTGGATATCCTCCGTTATTTCAGTCATTTTGGTGTTATGTGCGACCTGTTGTGCGACATCCAGCGCTTTGATCAAGGGAATTCCCGCCGCGACCATCATCGCGAAGGTTCTCATATAGCGTGCCACCACGACCAACCGGTTCAAAGAAGCGAATATC
>CAZNET010000130.1:0-7060 GCA_964571885.1 uncultured Pirellulales bacterium | reverse complement strand
GCCGTTATCCACCGGTATCTCTCCAAGACCCGGAAGATTGATCTGTTCTGTCACGATGGATTTTCCTTCTTCCATATATGTCCAGTCATAAATGTCAAGTCACTTTTTCAACGATTAAACGGTATAGTCTAAAAGCTGAATGGTTCTTTTACTATATCATCTTAAATAATAGCTAAAAATAAGACACATTTCAAGAACTTCACATCTTAGCTATGGTTTTCAGATCATCAACATAAAAACCTCAAATAGACAGAAATCTTATTTATTTGTTCATAATCGGCTTTATTATGTCACCAAATAGTTTCCTCACAGGAAATAAAAATCGCATAAAATTTTCCTTATCTTCAGCCTGTGTGAGGAGTTATCAATGAAAATTATCGAACTATTATAAGAGCATAATTAGAATTTTATTGCCGTTTCAAAAAAGGCATTTTCATAACTCAAACCTGTTGTCATGCTGCACCGACAAACGGCTGTGTCTATTATCTGTTCATCTCAGGCAGCTTTGTACGGTTAATTTCAACCATATCGCTTATTTGGCCGTAATAGGGCCTGATACTGAAGCTGAATTGATAGGGTTTAACCGGAATCAGATACTGATCCAGTGGTGGGGGACCGCAACTGGCATTGCCTAATCCAAGCATTTTACCGTCGATACAAAGAACGACCTCTTCTCGGGCTTTCATCTTATGGGGCCTAAGCGCCGTCTCAAGCTCTTCGACATCGTAATGGATTGCGGATATCTGCAGCAAGTCATCATCGGCCGTAATGACAAAACCTTTATTATTATCATCGGTCAAAGCCGCCCAGCGGACATCGGTCTTGCCGCCGTTTTCCTGCGGATTGAGATAAGGTACATACTGCTCGGTTACCGTGCTTTTGTAAACATCAACCGCCGCGGAAATCTTGCGGTCCGGATAATTTTCATGAGGCCCGCGGCCGTACCATATGAACTGCTCAAATGGAGGCTCGACATACATCTTCATCCCAACCCGAGGAAGTGTCACAATAGTATCAAGACCAAACGGTTCGATATGGTTTTGAACGTTGATGCTGCCGTCACCGAAAACAGTGTAAACACATTTATGATTGAAACCATTATCGTCATCGGCATTAAATTTTGTTTCAATCGTCACCTTGGCGCAATTGCCGCTGACCGATTCCACATCGAGATTAAGAACCGTCTTCGATAATTGATCCAGTCCGACCTCCTTCCATTTTCTGCGGTAGGGATGGTCATTATCGATCGGAGCGCGGTAAACATTCATCAGCGGTCCCTTGTCTTTATAAATAATTTCCTTGTTGAAGTATTTCAGCGATGCGATCGTTCCTTCGGTTTTATCGAATTCAACCGAAAAATCTTTTCCTTTAATAATGACATCATCAGTAGATTTTGAAATCTTTAACTCAGGTGAATTTTTAACATCTGCCAATTCAGCCGTCGGCACTACGTACGGAATCCTGAACTGCTCGAATGCGACTTCATGTCCCTTTGGTGTCCATTTCGTATCGCGTTTCCGGGTGAAACGAATCGTCAGCCAATATTCGGCTCCAGCGACAAGCTCGGGTTTTTCAAAGTCAATATTCACCGGAGCATCGGTGCCGGTTTTGAGATTGAGGTTGTCGATCGTTCCTTCCTGAAGTACTGCCCCGTCCTGTGACAGTGACCAGCTTACGTCAAACTCTTTAAGCGAAGTAAAGTGATAGTTGTTCTTAATGCGAACAATGCCGTCGGTTAAAACCTCAGGCTCTACATGGATATATTGATAGGCTTTTTTCACTTCCCAGATTTCAGGCTGAATGCGTCTGTCGGGAAATACCAGCCCGTTCGTACAGGCATCCTGAGGCTGACCGACGACTGCTTTGCCGGTTTCGCCGCCCGCATGAGCGCCGCCTCTTGGCCTTCTTCGTTTACCGAAGTCACCACCATGACTAAAACGCTGCTCTCTGCCCGGGCCTTTTGTTAGCCAGAAAGACTGCTCGACCCAGTCCCAAATATAACCGCCGATGATCGGATCGTATTTTTCGAAAATATCCGCGTAAACATGGAAATTACCCAGTGCGTTGCCCGCCGCGTGAGCGAATTCGATCATGATATACGGTTTACCGTCAACCGGCTCGGTCCATTGCAGCAGTTGCTCGATACTCGGATACATCGAACTGTTCAGATCAAAATAATCTTTCAGTTCCCAGCAGCTCGTCTCTCTGCCGTCATAGGAAATCGGCCGAGTGGGATCCGCTCTGCGGGCGTAATCGGTCATGTGAGCAAAGTTCATGCCCCAGCCGGATTCGTTGCCCAGTGACCAGAAAATGATCGAAGGATGATTCTTATCCCGTTCCACCATCGCCTCCATACGGTCAACACACGACAGCTTCCATTTCGGGTCGCTGCCCGGAAAAACATTGGCGCGGATAAATCGGTCGGGCGATTCGAGATTGGCTTCGTCCATCACATAAAAACCGTATTCATCGCAAACCGAATACCATCTCGGATCGT
This sequence comes from uncultured Pirellulales bacterium, assembly GCA_964571885.1. Lineage (GTDB taxonomy): Bacteria > Planctomycetota > Phycisphaerae > Sedimentisphaerales > Anaerobacaceae > CAZNET01. The sequence goes on along the minus strand of CAZNET010000130.1, from coordinate 4,563 downwards.
TGCAGTAATGAGCCGTACGGACCGCGTTGATGTTATACTTTTTCATCAGCTTCGCGTCCTGGACCATGCGTTCCATCGTAACATACTTGCCGTGTTCAGGATCGACCTCGTGCCGATTGACGCCTTTGATCAAAACCGGCGCACCGTTAACATAAAGCTGATAATTCTTCAATTCTATCTCACGAAAACCGAATTTTGTCTGCTCGGTTTCAAGAACGTTTCCGTCATTGTCTTTTAAAGTTAAAATGACAGTATACAGATAAGGATCCTCGGCACACCACTTATGCGGATTTTCAATCTCAGCACTGAGATCAACTTGCGTTAAAGCACCTGCCGTTGAACCGCGGTAGGGCATTTTCGCCCGGGCGATCGTTTCGTTGCCGACAGGATTTTTATCCGCGTCGTATAAACTTAATTCTACGGTATAACCCTTGATAGGCTTTTCGTGATAATTCATCACCTTAGCGGTGACATTCAGTTTTGCGTCTTCATAATTGTCGTCAAGATCGCACCGAACAAAGAAATCCTGAATATGAAGCTGTGGCGCGGAATACAAATAAACATCACGGAAAATCCCGGTAAAACTCCAGAAATCCGAATCCTCAAGATAACTGCCGTCGCACCACCTGAAAACCTGTGCGGCAAGCAAATTTTTCCCCGGCTTGACAAAATCGGTAATATTAAATTCGGTCGAAGTCATACTGTCCTGGTCGTAGCCGACATATTCGCCGTTGATCCAGAGATAAAATGCACTGGCCACACCGTTGAAATGAATGAATACCTGCCTGCCGTCCCAGTCGTCCGGCATAGTAAATTCCATCCGATACGAACCGACAGGATTGTTATAATCAGGAACATGAGGTGGAATGATTTTCTTTTCGCGTAAAAACTCATAACGCGGCAAAGCACCGTGAAAGGCAAAGCCATATCCATGCATCTCCCAGCATCCCGGAACAGGGATTTCGTCCCATTTGCTGTCCTTATAACCGATTTTATAAAAATCCATCGGTCTTTCAGAAGGTGTTTTAACCCAGTGGAACTTCCATTGGCCGTTTAGAGATTTATAATAAGGCGATGCCTCGAATGTTCCCTTCAAGGCGGTTTCCTTATTCGGATAAGTCATTAATGTGCAATGATGAGGAACCGTATTATAGGTGACAATATCAGGATTTTCCCAGTCATTGACCGCAAAACAATGAATTGTTGATATCAGCGTAATGAGAAAGATTAACGATTGGACCGTGTGTCTAAAGATATGCATACTTTTACCTTCCTTTCACAATAACGAGAAAATATTTTTAAGGTATTATTATTTACTCAAAAAAGAGCCTGATTTCGAGTCTTTTTCAATAAATCGTGTAAAATGACTAAAGAATAATACATAATGACGATATATGCATCAATTCATTTGTTAGACTTTACTATGGTAATAGTTTGTAAGAGGTTAGACTATAGTTTTAAAATCCAATCCCGGTCAAGGATTCTGGGAAAAATCAGTTTTCCGGTTTTTGGAAGAAGATTGAGTATGAATCAACTGAAGGTACTTAGCAAAACGTTATGCAGTTTGGCAGCAGTGGGTTATTTAAAAATTAATCGGTATCAGATCGTTAATCTTTTGATGAATCACACCAATGACGCGGGATTATTACATGTTAGCCTGACCGGACCTCAAATTCAATCGCTTATAATTGATAACGGTAACTAACTGTTTCAGATTGATTTGGGGTTTCCTCCTTAAAGGACAACAGGTTGTTCACGCAACCTGTTGTCTTTATTGTGTTGTTTTGATATAATGAAAATAGTATTCAGACTGCTGAATGTCATACTCTGTGAGATGAATTAGTAAGCTTCTTTGTCTGGATTTCAAAATACCGTTTTACGAAGGGCTGATAGAAGAATTATTAAATATGGAGTTTTAATCATGAATGATTCAGGAAGAAATAACAGCACAAAAACGAATCGAAAAGCAAAACACACCTTATCACGTCGACAATTTATTGGCGGAACCGCTTCGGTCCTGGCTTCTGTTTCGGTTGTCCCAAGACATGTATTAGGCGGAGCAGGGCATACGCCGCCAAGCGAAAAACTTAATATTGCCGCGATAGGTGCCGGCGGCATGGGAAGAGGAAATCTTAGAAACTGCGCAACAGAAAATATTGTCGCTTTATGCGATGTGGACGACAAACGTGCCGCGGGTGCTTACAGGGATTATCCAGATGCGAAAAAATACAAAGACTTTCGCAAAATGCTGGATAAAGAAAAAAATATCGATGCGGTTATCGTCGCCACGCCGGACCACACCCACTTTGTAGCCGGGATGGCCAGTATTAAGCACGGAAAACATGTCTATGTGCAAAAACCTTTGACCCATTCGATCTATGAAGCCAGAAAATTGACTGAAGCGGCCCGTGAAGCAAACGTGGTAACCCAAATGGGTAACCAGGGACACTCCGGAGAAGGCAACAGGCTGATCAAGGAATGGATCGCCGACGGAGCGATCGGTGAGGTCCGCGAGGTTCATGTCTGGACCCCGAAACCGATCTGGCCTCAGGGAATCACCCGGCCGAAGGAAACCCCGCCCGTGCCGTCGCATCTCGACTGGGATCTGTGGCTCGGACCGGTGCCTGAGTTGCCTTATCATCCTGCTTATTTGCCATTTAGATGGAGAGGCTGGTGGGATTTCGGAACCGGCGTGCTCGGTGATATGGGCTGTCACATTATCGATACCCCGTTCTGGGCACTGGAACTTGGGCATCCGGAATCCATACAGGCTTCATGCACGAATCAGATCATTTACGGCGGCAGCGGATATGACGCTAAAAGGATGGTTATCGATGATTCGCCCACTTATCCCCTCGCTTCGATGATAACCTATGAATTCGGTGCTCGCGGAAATATGCCGCCGGTGACGATGACATGGTATGATGGCGGATTGATGCCGCCCAGACCGGACGATCTCGAGCCCGGTAGAAGTATGGGAGATAACGAACACGGTGGTTTTCTTTTTGTCGGCGAAAAAGGCAAACTGAAATGCAATTGTTATGGACACAGCCCGAGGATCATCCCGGAAGAAAAAATGAGAGCCTACGATCGCCCGCCCAAAACCCTGCGTCGCGTACCCAATGGAGCCTCAGGTCACGAACAGGAATGGATCAGCGCCATAAAAGAAGGCAGAAAAGCCAGTACCGATTTTGAATACGCCGGTCCGCTGACCGAGGTTGTTCTGCTTGGGAATATCGCGATCAAAATGGAAGACGAAAAAACCAAGCTGCTGTGGGACGGTAAAAATGTGAAAGTAACCAATGTCCCCGCGGCGAATCAGTATATCCAGCGTGAGTATCGATCTGGCTGGGAAGTATAAAAACTCAATAAAATTATTGCCGTTAATCATTTGGAGGTTGGTGTTATGATAAGGCACAATACGTTAGTGCTCATGATAATTATGTGCTTTTCGGTTAGTATTTGCATAGCCGAAGAAGTGGCAACCTGGGCGTTGGATGACGGGCCGGGAAGCTCGACCGCATCTGATACGTCGGGCAATAACCATACAGGGACGCTGAAGAATATGAACGCGTCGAGTGACTGGGTCACCGGCGCCGCCGGTTTTGCCCTGGATTTTGACGGCATTGATGATTATGTCGATGTAATTGGTTATAAAGGTATTCTTGGCGGCAATTCCAGAACCGTTACCGCCTGGGTGAAAACCAATTCGACATCTCTGCAGGGTATCGTCAGTTGGGGTGACAATGATAACACCGCGGGCAGACGGTGGACCTTCTATCTTGAAAACGGTAAACCCGGAATCAAAGCCTGGGGCGGCAGACGAGCCTGCGACACCTCGGTGGCAAACGGTATTTGGCACCATGTCGCGGTTGTCCTGGATAGTGACGGTACGCCGAACCTCGATGAATTGGTCTTCTATGTCGACGGTGAACCGGATTTCAGTTGTTCAGTATGTGAATCACAGATCATTAATACCGAATCCGAAGTCGATGTAACTATCGGTAACTCGATGCAGGCGAACGATCCTTTAACATATACCTATTTCTTTAACGGCCAGATTGACGATGTGCGTATTTTCGATACCGCCCTTACCGAATCTCAAATAGAAGCGGTCATGGCGTTCGCCGGTGTCATTTACACTCATGCAAGAAGCCCAAATCCTCCGGATGAACAGTATGATGTCGCTCCGGAAGCTGCCTTTTCTTGGATTTCTGGAGGTCTGACAACCAGCCATGACCTGTATATCGGCACCAACTACAACGATGTCAATAACGCAACTTCCCTGGATCATCCTGATATTCAATATTACAATCTTGATGTTAACAGCTTTTCTTCCTACGACTTATCCCTCGGTAAAACCTATTACTGGCGGGTTGACGAAGTCAACGATGTCAATGACGATCTATGGAAAGGTTTTGTATGGTCATTCTCCACTATCTCGCATATTTCCGTGGACGAGTTCGATCGTTATACCGACACGAACGATCTGCTGACAGTCTGGATCGACGGAAGTACCAATTCGACCGGCTCGACTGTCTCTCTCAGTCCAACCGGAGAAAT
>CAZNET010000129.1:1989-7117 GCA_964571885.1 uncultured Pirellulales bacterium | reverse complement strand
ATACCGAGAGGTCATCTTCTTGCGTACCTTCCGCTTATTGGCATGATTCTGACTCTGAGTACAAACCCGCAAATTCGATTTGCGGTTATTCAGCCCGTTGTGATCGATATGATCAACAACAAGCCCTTTCGGTGCGTTAGTGATTAAACGATGCATAGATACCCTCTTTCTGTTAAGTTGTCCCTGTGCATAGGTCGTATGGTCCCGGCAGTGACAGGACCACTTGTGTTTGCTAATCCGTTCGTAATCATCCGCGTCAACGATCGCGTAAAGATGCATCGTCAACGGCACCAGACGGATCTTTCCGTCGGCAAGATCTTTTTTATCCTCGACGGTCAAACGCTGGACCGGTGCGAAGCGGCTGCAGCTCTCCGTCAATGATACGATCGGGATCTCTTTCGCCCTGCCGCCGTCAATACCCAAAAAGCAGACCGGTATCGCTTTACCGCGACCCACGGCCCGACCTGAATAACGGCAGTTTTCGCAATTTCTTTTCATGATGAAAGCTCATTTCCAAAAAAGGTTTCTGGTTTTGTTCACAGTCGGTATCAGACAGGCCCGTTGATTCCTGCTGACGGTGCAGTGCCCAGCAAACCCGGATTCGCGCTTCTCGTAACCTTCGAGACTTTCGGATTACACAACAACGTTGTCAATTGCGAGCAGTCGAAGATGACGCGTCAATCTCCTGCCTCAACGGCGCGATCCTGCGTCTCAGGACCGTCCATGCTGATTAAGATGGTTTCCCGACGAAATCGGAAATGAATCGATACGGATCATAATTCAAATGACGTGTCCCTTTTGCGGGACGACTGCGAAATCCTCCGCGGTCCTTTGCCTGTTTGGCGCCCTGTTCCAAAATGACCACCGATACAGGGCCTTTGGCCATCGCCGCCGTGGGCGTGTGGGCCCCGGCCTTTGCTGAAAGCTCTAAAGTATCAGGGTGAGGCTTAACCCACCGATCTTTTTAGCACCGGGATTCTCCCGGGGTTGTCGCGATGCGACCAATTATATTATACGAAAAACTCAACGATTTGTTAAGTATAATATCAACATTTTTATAAAATTTTTTATTTTTTTATAAATATCACCCCTCTTTTCGAGCTAAAAACAAGGATTCTTGAAATTCATGTGAAAATTAAACCCAAAGCCTCATTTTCCGTGTATAAATGAATGCGGCGATAACGAACGTCTTAAAATTTTTATTGCTCTGCCATGCATCCCTCTGTATCATGGAGTACAGCTTATTGGCACACGGCAACAACACGGGATAGGTGATATGGATGAAAAATTCCAAAAAAAGAAAAAAGATCTGACGAAAAGAAAGCGTTCTTTCAAAAACCAACTCAGAAGAATTCTTCTTTTTCTTGTTTTATGCCTGATCGTTATGGGGGGATATTACTATTCCTGCAATAATATCTCGTTTAAATCGGACAAAGCATTTGAGCGCTCGCTCGATAATGCGATCGAAAATGCGATTGGCTGGATCGACAATCATCAGGAGCACCTCGTTCGCAAACAGCCCAATATGGCACTGCTGCGAATGATCAAAGAATGCGACAAAATGTCACCCAACCCCCTCTTCGAAAAGATCCTCGAGGATTACATGGCGTTGAATTCCAGGCCTTTCTGCTGGCGGGCCGTACTGGACCCCAACTGGCCGGTCGATCGTCTCGAAGTGAATATAACACTTAAAAAAGAAAATATCGACAACCAATGGGTCTTGTTTGCCGTTGCGCCGGATAAAGTCGAGATGAACGCCGAACAACTGCAAATATTCGACCCCGATAAGTGGCATGGAAGACAACTCACTCATCAGCTCTCCGCTTTGGTACAATACAAAGAATACGGCGGTGACTATGAAAAACTCGATGAATTGATCGAACATTTGTGCGGAAGAATAGCAAAGCAACTCACTTATAAAATGCCGGTGACCGATATTTATATCCAGAGAGTGACATTCATCTTGCGAGCCGGTCAACCCGAAAAGATCAGGCGAAAATGGATCGAACGCATCATCACGCATCAGCGCGACGACGGCGGATGGAATGACCAGTGGTTTTGTTTCCGATCGCGAAAAAAGCCCGTATTCGAAAAAATGCCGACGCACCGACACCCAACCGTTCAGGCGCTGTGGCTCATGTATCTCGTCAAATATAAATATCACAATGCCTTCATCTCCGCCTGGCTTGAAAAAGACGGCGAGATAATCGAGCCGCATTTTGACATGGACCAGAGCAAATCCTTTGCCGGTGAAACCGGAGACTATACATTGCACGCTGAATACCCCGGCTACAAAACGATTCAGCAGAAGGTAACAATCAAATCCAAAGAAAAATCGAACACCCAGCAGGTCCTTGAACCGATAGTCATCACCATGTCCCTATAATGTAGAAAAGTCCTTTATCCCCAGGACCCAGAAGACCAGCGTATCCTGCTCAAGATAGATCCCGAGCAAAGAAAACTTTACAACGTGATCTGGGCAAAAGTTTTAACTTGCGGGTGTCCCAATGTTGAACTCAGGAAGGATTTCTGGATCATAAAAATAATTAGCCTGGCGGTGATTATTTTTTTGATCTTGGTATTTGGTATATGGTATATGGTATTTAGTCCGTGGAAACCGCCGAGGGGGGGAGGCGTGGTTCCCTTTTTACTGCATAAAGGCATAAATCCATCTTCGTTATTACTACGATGGATAAATTTTTATTTGCGGATTTTTGTTGGTGGTGGTATTATTTGGTTCAGGTATTAGGGTTTTTTGAGTCGGTTTTTTGCTGAGAACACAGGGAAGTTATTTTTGATAAACTCACGTTCTATTTGGAAAGACCGTTATAATGAACTCGAAAAATCAAAAATATTTAAAGTTAATGTAAATTTTTTGAAAATATTATTCCTTTATAAACAAAGAGTTATGGCGGCAAATTTGCTATTTGTAAATATAATATAGCGAAAACATATTGACTCATTATATTATATGTAATATACTGTATGCATGGAAAATATAACAAAGAAAATAATTGAGTTATTGCAAGGTACCGAAAGTGATCTTCAGAAACTAATTATTGCATCAGCGGAAGGAGGTGACTATAGAGGTGTTGACCTCGCACGAAGCATAGCGGTTGATATAAAAAACCTTAGGGAAAAGATCGTAAGGCCCACAGTGACATTTTCAAAAAATAAAAATGAAAATAGAGAAAGAATTGTTTACAAACCAGCCAAAAAGAAAACTGTTCGCAAATCAAAAAAAGATAAATACCCAAAATTTGAAATAAGAAATGATTATCTGGTTAAGATCGGTTGGTCTAAAAAACAAAAAAAAGAGTACAGCCATAAAGTTCCAACATTTGTTTTCGACAAAACAGTATTAGCAATGGAATCCTTAGCTGAAAGTAGTAAAGGACCGTTTATGGCGGAAAATATCATAGATAAAGTAAATTCAGATGAAGAGCAGATTATTCCTGCTTATCAAATATATGTGGTTATTGCCTTGCTCAGAAAAGTAGGATGTGTTGATCAAATTGGAAGGGAAGGTTACGAAATAAGCAGAGACATAAGAATCAAAGCTGATAATACATGGAACTCATTGAAGGATATTTAAATTATGTTGTTTTTGCGGAGACTTATAAATGAACAATAGAGAAAATAAAAATTTGTGCATGAAATTATTGAAAGCAGATAGCGAAGAAGAAATCATTGATATTTTAAAAAAAGAAGGATACTGGGATGATAGAAGTATGTGGAGATTATATGGGGACAAGGAAGGAAACTTTGCACAAATAGGCAATCAATCTAGTTTTCCAGAAGCAGCATTTGTCGAAAAAATGGTTAATTCAATTGACGCAAGATTAATGTTAGAATGTCGATCTCGAGGAATTGATCCAGAATCGGCTGAAGCACCAAAAAATTTGAGAAGTGCCGTTGCTCAATTTTTTGAAGTACGAAAAATTATTGATGATGAAGCAGGCACTATTGAAAACTGGACGAAAACAAAAAGAACAGAACAGGCTAGATTTATCACTATAGCTGCTACAGGTGATAAACCCAAAAAGGGGCATAAATCAAAAAAAATGTGTTTAACTATAACAGATCAGGGTGAAGGTCAGAGCCCATATCGTTTACCATATACTATTCTATCATTAAATGAAAAAAATAAACAAAGAATTCGATTTGTTCAAGGCAAATTCAATATGGGAGGATCTGGCACTCTTAGGTTTTGTGGTAAATATGGTTTACAACTTGTAATAACAAAACGACATCCTATGCTTGCTATAAAAGAGAATAGCGAAGATTCTACAGTAGAAGAATGGGGATTTACTATCGTAAGGCGAGAACAACCCAGCAACAAAAGCGGTGAACCAATTCATTCTGAATTTACTTATCTTGCCCCCGTTGGATCAGAAAAAAAACCCAGAAAAGGAAATGTATTAAGATTTGAATCAAAAACACTTCCATTAATGCCACATCAAAACGAAGCTTATGTTAGAGAAGTCGAGTCTGGAACCGCAATAAAATTATATGAATTTGAAACAAATGTAGGACAAAGTAATGTAATATTTCCCGATGGATTAATGTATGCTCTTGAAAGGCTGTTACCGGAGATACCTCTACCTGTTAGAATACATGAATGTAGAAAAGCGTTTGGAGGTAAGAAAGAAAGAAGTTTTGAAACTAATATTGCAGGATTAATAGTTCGTCTAGAAGACGGAAGAGGTGACAATCTTGAACAAGGTTTTCCTTTTTCTGTGCAAATGCGTGCAGCCGGAATGAATATGTCAGCAAGGATTTATGCTTTTAAAGAGAATAAAGCTTCAACATATTTAAAAGACGAGGGTGTGATCTTCACTATTAACGGTCAGGCTCATGGATATTTACCAAAAACAATTTTCTCACGTCCTAAGGCAGTTGGATTACAAAGATTAAGAGATTCTTTGCTGGTTATCGTAGATTGCTCATTACTTAATGCAGTTCAAAGAGAGGATCTGTTCATGAGTAGTAGAGACAGATTGAGTAAACTTTCTATTCGATATGATGTAGAGAGAGAAATAGAACATATGTTGCGTGAAAATCCTGAGCTTAAAGAACTGAATTTAAAAAGAAGAGAACAAGACTTAGAATCAAAATTAAGTGAAGA
>CAZNET010000129.1:0-1979 GCA_964571885.1 uncultured Pirellulales bacterium | reverse complement strand
TTAGAAGAAGTGATAGGAAAAATACTTAAGGCGTCACCAACCTTAAGACAAATTCTTCTTCGAGGGCAACGTCTTTCAAAGCCCTTTGCAAATGGAGCTGGAGGGCAAAATGGAAACGGAGATGGCACTGGTGAAGGAGATAAGTCTTTTAACGGAAAAAGACATCCAACGTTTTTTAAAATAGATAATATAGCATATGGTGACATATATAAACGAAATGCAGAAAAAGAAAGACGTTGTCGAGTTAAATTTGAAACAGATGTTGAAAATGAGTACTTTAAACGTTCTACAGATAAAGGAAAATTTGATCTTGATATATTAGAATCTTCTTCTGAAATGTCTCCACCAAGTTATTCATTAGTTTTAGAAGAAGGTGAGGCTTTTTTAAATATGGCTTTACCAATTGAGGCAGAAGTTGATGATTGGCTTACCATTCAAACAACTGTAAATGATCCAACTCTTAATGAGCCATTTGTAAATATAATTAAATTAAACATTTTACAAAAACAGGTACGACCGATAGGTAAAAGCACAAAAAAGAAGAAAAGAAAAAGAGGAGGTTATGGAAATCGGAAAACTACTCAAGGAATTCAATTACCAAGAATTGAGGTTGTTCGGAAAAATGACAATCATTGGGAAAAATATAAATTTACAGAAGAAACTTCTTGCCATGTTATATCAGATCAAGTTGATGGTCAGTTGGAACATGTTTTTTATATAAATATGGATAATAATTCGTTGAGAACAGAAATGAAGTACTCAAAGCAGGATCCTAGATTGCTTGAGGCAAAATTTAAGTATGGTAATGTACTTTTCGGATTAGCTTTGTTACATAATGATGAAATTAATAACGAATCTTCAGATAATGAAACAGAAAATGATCGAGAACCAATACAAGACCAAATTAGGAAAATTTCTGAGGCGATTGCTCCAGTCTTATTACCTATGATCGACCAACTTGCAGTTTTAAATCAAGACGATATCGAAGCATTTAGTCTTATTGGAGAAGATGTATAAAATTATTTAGTCACATGGACAAGGACAACTTCTTTAGATCCGAAAGTACGTCCTTTTAAAGAAGCGTGCCATTTTCGGTTTGGTACATCTCGCCAAATGCGATTTGATTCAGGATTATCCATTTTAACTTCTTGAAACCCAATTTCTTTCATATTATTCAAATAGCGGGGTAGTAATTCTTGCGGATTATTAAATGCGATCATTTGAATAATATGTGCTCCTGGTTTCATCACTTTATGGATGGCTTTTAAGGTATTGAATGAAGATTCAAAGTATTTGTGGAAGCCGGGTTGGTGGCGACTTCCAAAATTATAATAAGCATCACCTTGTCCATCACAAGTTTCAGTAATCCAGTAAGGCGCGGGGCTTTCTTTTCGGCCGTCTACCTGCCAGCGGTGATAGAGAATGTGAAGGCCAGGATATGGCGGGCTTGTTACTACCAAATCAACTTTATTTCTTTGAAAAATGGAATGTTTGTGAATTAGACTGGCATCGGATTCGATTAAAACTTTATTAATTTTTCTATTGTCATATTTTGAAGTAGCATTTTCAAAATCCGATATTCCTTTTAATAAAGTTAAAATATTCAATTTTAACTTTTGGCGAAATTCATTTAATGACATTTGTGTTTTTCTACCATCAAGAGCTAACTGAGAAGTTTTTAGAATAGCGCAACGAATGAAATCTTTAGTTCTTTGAGACTTCAGGCTTTCTAAAGAATAAAGATAAACAGCGATAAGTTTCTTTATGAAACGTGCATTGATAATGTTTAAGTTCTTAGTTTTGTTCTCGTCGATCAAAGATAGAATTTTTTCACGAGGAAACCAATAATTAAATTTAGATATAATGTGCTGTGCCCAGTTTTGAACTTCTTGTTTTTCATTTTTGGAGAGCTTCGTCGTTTTTACTTTTGTTACAAATACTGATAAAGCATTTAAGTCGACACCTATAGCTTTCCTGCC
>CAZNET010000128.1:0-7122 GCA_964571885.1 uncultured Pirellulales bacterium | reverse complement strand
ATAAATTCAATGTGTTCGGGGAACATATAACCTAACGGTCTTACAAAGAAACTCAAAGCGGGCCTGATGCTGACAAGAATAATCATTGAGGCGGCCACTACCTGTCCGGAAATTTTCTGCCAGGGTTTGATATCAAATAAGTCATCGATGAGGCCGATAAAGCAGGCGATGCCACCACCGGCTAAAATGCCCATCAGCCAGCTAAAAGCCTGACTGAAGGAAATCGATCCGGCAAGGTCTTTTTTGATGACACTGACACCGACTAAAATGCCGATCAAAATACCCGCGAACATACCAAGACCGCCTAAATAGGCGATAGGTTCTTTATGCGTTTTTACGAGGTTGTCGGGTTTATCGACAATACCGAACTTCAATGCAATTTTTTTGCACAGCATGGTTCCAAGCCCGGAACCGATCAGTGCACCTGCTAAAACCGGCCAGAATCTCAAAACCCAGCTTAAGGGGCGTTCGGGGCCAATAAGTGTATCGAATATCATAAGCGTAAAATAAAATTACAACCAGACTTCACTGTCATAGCGAAGCATAATTAGTTGGTCCTTAAAATCATTGAAATTAATATTATCGACGGTTACGTTAGGATCTTTGCTGTGTAGAAATTCCTGTAGAATCCATTTCGGAAAATTAGCACCGGCTTTGATTGAGAGCGGGACTCCGCCGCCGAAACGAGGATTGATCTCAATGAAAATGATTTGATTGTCTTCGGTCAGGAACAGTTGAATAGTAATAACGCCGGGGCCTGCCTTGAGAGTTTCAGCGACCATAGAAGCCTGGTGCATAATCTCTTTATTTTTGATTACCTGGCTTTTGCTGACTTCTCCCGCTCTGACCTGTATTCGTTTTCTTGGGACAACGCATCTTGCTTTCAGGCTAAAGTCAATATAAACATCGCAGGTATATTCAGTTCCATCGATAAATTCCTGAACAATGCAGTTGCGAATACGCTTTGAGTAAAATGCAAGCTCTTGTTCGTTTCTAACAATGGTGTTGCTCTTACTCGCGGAACCGTCCCATGGTTTCAAAAAGCAGGGAAACGTATTTCTCGGTTTTGTTTTGATGCTGTAGATCGTCGGAGTATTAAAGCCGTGTTTTGTTAGAAATTTATGAGTTTTTCGTTTATCTTGACAGATATCGATAATAGCGGGTTCGGAAATTAAAACTCTGCATCCAAGTTTTGCAAAATTTTGTTTATAAAGCGCCAGCGTTTTAAGATCCAGGTCAGTTGTCGGTATGATCATATCAGCCGCATTTCGTTTTACAATACTGATAAGTTGTTTTATATAATCAGGACTATTTGTGGGTTTAACAATAAATTTTTTATCACAATTTTGCAGGGCTGGGTTAAGTTCGTTTATTTCCGTTCCGAATATTTTGAAATCCTTGGCTGCGATTTTTAGTTGTCTGGCCGCTTTTCGAAAGCCTTGCAACAAGGAAACCCGTCTTCCCACACAGGTAAACAATATATTAACAGATTTTTTTAGCCGACTTTTATTAACCATTGCAATTTTCAGGTAAAGTATATTAAACAGAATATTAGCGTATTTCTTAGAAATCGTCAAATATAAATCCTTTCTTAACGGAGACTTATTTCTTTGACATTTAATTTTGAAAGATTACAATGACCGTATTGCATCAGGTAGTCGTCGGCATTGGATAATGCTGTTAAAAACGTTGTTATAGGTCATCAATTTCAAGGTAGATAAATGGAAACATGGGATAGTAAAATAAAGCATAAAAATGCGGTCGTCGGTGTCTTAGGGCTTGGCTATGTGGGATTACCTCTGGCTCGAGAATTTGCAAGCTCCGGGATTTCGGTTCTCGGTTTTGACGTTGACGAACGAAAAGTTAAAATTCTTAATTCGGGCAAAAGCATTATCAAACATGTTCCTCATAAACAGGTCAAAACACTCGTGGATTCGGGATTGTTTCGTTCGACCTCGGATATGTCCAGAATAAAAACTGTTGACGCAGTTTTGGTTTGCGTGCCGACACCACTAACTGAAAACAGAGAACCGGATATGACCTATATTATAAAAAGCAGTGAAACAATTGCGAAATATCTCCAAAAAGGGCAGTTGGTTGCTTTTGAAAGTACTACTTATCCCGGCACCACCCGAGAGCTTGTTTTGCCAATCCTTGAAACCAGCGGACTCAAGGCAGGGAAGGATTTTTATCTGGCTTATTCACCCGAACGGGAAGATCCGGGTAACAAACAGTTTACGACCAAGACAATCCCCAAAGTTATCGGTGGACTCACACCGGCTTGTCGAAATATAGCAACCAAGCTTTATCGTCTGGCAATTGATACGATGGTACCGGTGAATAGTCTTGAAAACGCCGAAGCAGCAAAGATCGTCGAAAATGTTTATCGCTGTATTAATATTGCAATGGTTAACGAGCTTAAAATGGTTTTCGACCGCATGGGAATTGACGTATGGGATGTTATCCGCGCCGCCAGTACCAAACCATTCGGATTCAAGCCCTTTTATCCCGGTCCCGGGCTGGGCGGACATTGTATCCCGATCGATCCATTTTATCTGACCTGGAAGGCGAGACAATATGGTCTGCCGACAAGATTCATCGAACTGGCAGGTGAGATTAATACCAATATGCCTAATTATGTTGTCACTCGGACGATGGAAGCCCTTAATGAAAAAAGAAAAAGCCTTAAAGGTTCGAAAGTTCTTGTGCTTGGCCTGGCTTATAAAAAGGATATCGACGATTTAAGAGAATCGCCATCGATTGAGTTGATCGAATTACTGTGTGAAAAAGGTGCAAAGGTTGATTACAACGATCCGTATATACCTAAGACGCACAAGCAGCGTAAACACGATCTGCAAATGAAAAGTAAAAAACTCACGGCCAAAATGCTGGCCGGCTATGATGTTGTTTTAATATCGACCGATCACAGTGATTATGATTATAAATGGATCGTCGAAAATTCGCAGTTGGTTGTAGATACCAGAAACGCAACGAATAAAGTTCGTAAGGGACGTTCGAAGGTTGTTAAGGCTTAATGTGAGGACTTGAATTTTGTTAAAAGCAAGTGAAAATCCCCCAATCATCTGGCCTGAGGATAAATCGATAAAAGATTTCGAAGGTCCCTTGTGGGTTGCGCATACGAAAAGCCGCAACGAGAAGGCCCTTGCTCAAAATCTAATCAGCAAGTCCGTGGAATATTTTCTCCCGATGAGCTGGAAAGTCAGGCATCAGCGCGGCAGAAAAGTAAAATCCTTAATTCCCTTGTTCAGCGGTTATCTTTTCTTCAGCGGCGGGGAAAATCAGCGTTTGGAAGTATTAAAAACAAATCGTGTCGCTAATATCATACCGGTCAGAAACAAAGATAAACTGATCGTGGAATTAAGTCCGATTGAACAGGCACTGTTGGCCGGCGCTCATCTGACGCCGCATCAATATATCCAAGCAGGACAAAGATGCAGAGTTATTGCGGGGCCTTTGATGGGGCTCGTGGGTATTGTATTAAGGGCAAAGACATCAGCCCGATTGGTTTTGCAGGTTGACATTCTCGGCCAAGCAGCGAGTGTTGAGGTTGATCTTGATAGCATTGAGCTTATCGATTGAGAAAAAAATGGATATAGTTGTAAACATTATTGGAATTTTGTTCGTTGCACTATCCGTATTCTTTATCGTCAAGCCGCAGGCGATGAAATATCTTTGGAATTTTTTCGCTGTTAACGGAAGGATTTATATTGTCGGCATTCTGCGTTTTATTTTAGCAGTTATTTTCTTGATTTCCGCTCGCGAATGCCATCGTCCCGCGATCATCATTGCTATTGGTATTTTTCTGTTCATTGCAGGTCTGATTATTTTTATTCTTGGGCCCAAAAAATTAGTTCCTGTTCTTGACTGGTGGCGGCAAAAGCCTTTATGGGTATTGAGAATCTTAGCCTTGGTGTTATTGGCCTTCGGCGGATTAATCATTTTTTCAGCCTGATTATTTTGACATGAAAATCGGGTTATAAGCCTTGATTTTTCAAAGAAAAGGGCGATAATATGAACTTTTGAAAGTTTGAATACGTAATAATTTTACAAATTTTCTAAAAAATAGAGATATGAGGGGAAATTAAACTGTAAATAAACCAAAATCAATATATTGATTTTATAGGAGAAATTTGATGACAATGGATATAAAACAGATTTCAGATTTGGTTGAGAAGAAAAGCAATTTTATCTCTGACTTATTTGTGCAGCTTGATAAGGTAATTGTCGGTCAGCGGTATATGCTCGAGCGGATGCTGATCGGCCTTTTATCCAACGGCCATATCCTGTTGGAAGGTGTTCCGGGATTAGCGAAAACGATGGCGGTAACGATTTTGTCACGTGCAATCGATGCCGAGTTTCGGCGTATTCAGTTTACACCGGATCTGCTGCCGGCGGATTTGATCGGTACCCAGATTTACCGCCAGGCGGACGGTGAATTTTATACCAGAAAAGGCCCTATTTTCGCCAATATTATTTTGGCCGATGAGATAAACCGTGCACCGGCCAAGGTGCAAAGCGCGTTGCTTGAGGCCATGCAGGAAAGGCAAATCACTATCGGTGAGCAGTCCTATCCGCTTCCAAATCCGTTTCTTGTCTTAGCGACTCAAAATCCCATAGAACAGGAGGGAACGTATCCGCTGCCCGAAGCACAGCTTGACCGGTTCATGCTGAAAGTGAAAATCGATTATCCGGATAAGAATCAGGAACGTCAGATCCTGGATCGCATGGCCGTGACGAATAAGCAATTCGACATAACAGCGGTCATCAGGCCGGAAGATATTACGGAGGTTCGTTCTGTTGTGGACAGCATTTATATTGACGATAAGGTAAAGGACTACATCGTGGATATCGTTTGTGCGACACGCGAGCCCTCAAAATACGGCATTGAAATGGGCAACTTCATCAATTATGGAGCCTCGCCGAGAGCGACGATCTATCTGGCGATCGCCGCCAAGGCTCATGCGTTTATCAAACAGCGCGGCTATGTCACGCCTCAGGATGTCAAGAGTATCGGTTATGATGTGCTGCGTCATCGTGTCATCGTCAGCTACGAGGCCGAGGCGGAAGAGAAAACAAGCGATGATATTATAAGGATGATTTTCGATAATATTGAAGTTCCGTAAACAAATCGATTGTCTATGATACCTCCTGAAATAGTAAAAAAAATAAGACAGATTCAGATCTATACGAGGCGAGCGGTTAATGCCAGCTTCGCCGGCCAGTACGAAAGTGTTTTCAAAGGCAGGGGGATGCAGTTTGACGAGGTGCGCGAATACATGCCCGGCGACGATATCCGTACGATCGACTGGAATGTCACTGCGAGAACCGGTAAACCTTTTATTAAAAGATTCGTCGAAGAAAGGGAGATGACGGTTATTTTCGCCGTCGATCTGAGTGCTTCCGGTGAATTCGGAACGTATCAAAAAACCAAAAACGAACTGGCGGCGAAATTTTGCGCCGTGCTGGCTTTTGCCGCTGCGCGAAATAATGACAAAGTGGGGCTGTTGATATTTACCGACCGGATCGAATTGTATATCCCCCCTAAAAAAGGTACCAGTCATATGTTACGGCTGATCCGGGATCTTCTGTGTTTTCAGGTTAAAAGCAAAAAAACAAATATTTCCCAGGCACTTGATTATCTGGCGAAGGTATTGACAAAGAAAGCGACTGTATTTTTGGTCTCGGACTTTCTGGCAATCGATTATGAGAAGTCGCTAACGCTTTTGAATAAACGTCACGACGTGATCGGTGTATGTGTTGCTGACAAGGCTGAAAGAAATTTTCCGAATGTGGGACTGGCTGAAATGGCCGACGCGGAAACAGGTCAGAAAACGGTTGTTGACACATCCGCTGGTAGGTTTGTAAGTGCTTATAATAAAATAACATATGATCGCCAAGGGGCCTTGTCGCAAATGTTCAGATCGATGGGAGTCGACAGTATTAATATCGGTTCCGACAAGGATTATGTTCATCAGTTGGTCGAGTTTTTCCGGTTAAGACACAGGCGCTATTAACCGCTTTGATTTATGCTGAAAGAAATAAATATAAACATTATATTGTTTTTAGTGATTTCCGGTTTTGTTTTCACAGGCTGTAGGGAAAAACCGACCGGCGGCGAAGACATTACCTCTTTTGAGATCGAAAAGAAATTTGGCCGAGGTCCCTTTGCAGTTAATATCAAGGTCAATAAAAAAGAACTTTCCGTTGCTGAGACACTTCGATTGCGAATAGAGACAGTCTCACCCCAGAATTACGAAGTTCATTATCCGCAGATTTCCGATGGATTGAAAAATCTTGAAATCATTCAAACCGAAAAGATCCCTCAGTATTTAAATGACGACAATAAGATCGTTGACGGTTATGAATATCGTCTGGAGCCGTATCTCGGTGAAACGTGCAGAATTGACAGCCTGATATTTGATTTTACTGATTCAAATGATTTGTCGCCGTCCCAATATGAGATTGCCACTGAGCCGATCGAGATAAAGATATACACTTCGACGGTTGATCCAAATGAAGAAGTTCAGATAGCGGAAATAAAAGATGTTGTCGAGATGCCGTCGTATAAACCATGGACCGTTGCCGGTATAGTGATTGTGATTATCGCTGCCGCACTGGTTTGGATTGTCTATCGGAAAAAACAAGAAAGTCAAATACCGGTTGTTATATACAAATCCGCACATGAAATTGCTTTGGATCGTCTGAGAGCATTAGCCCAAGAGGATTTAGCCGCCGCGGGGAAAATCAAATTATTTTATCATCGCATTAGCGATATCTTACGGCATTATATCGAGGATAGGTTCAGCGTAAGGGCACCCGAGAGAACGACCGAAGAATTTCTCGAAGAGCTCGCCGTTAATAGTACCTTCACCAGTTCTGAGAAAAAAACGCTGGAGGAATTTCTGAAGCACTGTGATTTGGTTAAATTCGCGAAGTATCAACCGGACCCTCAAAGTATCGATCGAACCTATAAACTTGTGGAGGAATTTGTCGAAAAAACAAAATCGGATGAAATACAGATTGATATCACGAACAGGCAGTTAGAATCGGCAAAAGTTCAAATGGAAAGATAAAATGAGTTTTAGTAATCCATATGCTTTT
>CAZNET010000127.1:0-7147 GCA_964571885.1 uncultured Pirellulales bacterium | reverse complement strand
TGTCAACGAGATCGACAAGAAGCTCCAAAGCGACTATAAACTGAGTTTATCGGATTTTCTACTCAAGGAAGAACGGACGGTTTCCGGTGAGAAGCTGCCGACGAAATTCAAACTCCTAAACAGCGACGACGAATATGAGATCGCGTCACTGGGAGAGGTTTGTCCCGGGATCCGCAAGATCGGCACGAAGGGCATGGACATTAAGCGTTTCAAGGGGCTGGGAGAGATGAATTCCGAACAGCTCTGGGATACGACGATGAATCCCAAGTCGCGCACCCTGCTTAGCGTCAAGCTCGAGGACGCCGGCGAAGCGGACCGTCTGTTCAGCATTCTCATGGGCGGTGACGTCGAGAAAAGGCGATCCTTTATACAGGAACACGCCCTGGAAGTTCAGAATCTGGATGTTTAAAAAATAAAATCGGCTGGATCTGTCTGCCTCGTTCTTAAAAGACGGCCGCTTTGGTTTGTTTCGATTAACCCTCGACAGCTGCCCGGAGCTTTCGTTTGTCGTGCTATTCAAACCGAGTCAAAAGCCTTTACGCATTTTGATGTCACATGATAGCGGTCTCTTAGAAAATTGAGACAAACCCTCTGTGCACTCGGGTAAAATCGATTAGGTTTCGAAATAGACGTTGTCTTTTTCAAGTGCTTTTCTCAGGTCGGGATAAGGCAGTTCGCGAGTGGTACAGTTTTTGCCGGCACACAGTGCTGCGGCGGTTCCGGCGCCCTGGCCCTGGCCCATGGAGCAGACCGTATTGCGCGTTGACATATGGGCATCGTGGTCGGAGGTGATCAGCATTCCCGCGGCCAGCAGATTGTCAAACCCTTTGACGCGAAGCGCCCGGTAGGGAACGCCGTAGGTTCCGCCGTTTTCGACCTGGTACTTCGGCGCATTGTCGTGAAAGCCGTAAACCATCACCTCGTCGTCAAAGTGGACCGCCTTGACCACATCCCTGATGGTGATATCGTAATCGCAGGTGATGCAGCGGGCCCGGCGGATATTCAATGACGGGCTGGTGCGGGCAATGAATGCCTTTTCGCAGCCGGGGACAAGATCGCGGAAGATCTGCACGGCTTCAAGCTGGCGTTTACGAAGCTCCAGCTCGCCCCGGGCGACGACGTCACGATTGACCGGGTTTTTCGGCAGGCGCAGATTGACCTTGATGAACATAAAGTAATTGTCATGAACCGTCGTTGTTACCGAGGACATCTCGATCTGACGTGCGCGGTTTTTAAATTCGACGGGCATCATGGAGCCGATCGCGCCGACGCGGACGATCTGGTAATCCTGGTCGCCTCTTTTTCCATAGGCGATCTGCAGGACCGCGTCGTGTTCTTTCATATAAGCATAGTATTTTTCGACGTTGACATTGGCCATTCCGATGCTGTTACAGACATGATAATCATTCATTTCTTTGTATTCGGCGCCGGCTCTTGCGCAAAGGTCACCATAGGCGGTGCAGTCAACGAATGCTTTGGCCATCACCGCTTCGCGTCCGGATCGGCTTTCGGTGATGACGCCTTTGACTTTTGAACCTTCGACTATGGCATCGGCGGCAAGGGTATTGACAGCGATAAAGACACCGGCTTCGTCGAGCATTTGCATCGTGACCAGTTTGTACATTTCAGTGTCGATGGCGGTGCAGACAGAGTCGTAGTCATAGTGTTTGAGCATTTCACTGTGGCCGTTGGTGCCGCCGACTAACATAAGGCGGTCGATGATCTGCTGGGGGATGCCGCGGACGACCTGGCGTTTTTTGACACCGGGGAAGGCCTTCCACAAATTATAAAAACTGTGCAGCGCTGTGCCGCCCTCTGTGACGGTTCCGCCGGTATAGCCCTTTGATTCGATAAGCATGGTTTTCGCGCCCTGCCTGGCGGCGGCCAGAGCGGCGACAACACCCGCCGTTCCACCCCCGGCCACGACAACATCGAATTCGCGAATCGGCAGGTCCTTCGCCGGTTCTCGGTAATGGTTGATTTTAGATGGTTCGGATGCCTCGCTGATACCGTTTAACGATCCGGCGGCCAAACCCGCACCCATCGTTAAAACAGTTTTATTAAAATCACGGCGTTTCATTTTATATCTCCTTAATCAGTTCATTTTTTTCAATTGTAATTAAATGACAAAAATACACAAGCACAAATTTCAAACACACAAGTTACCGCTCTTGAAAATCACAATTTTATCGAGTACTATCGTATTGTTATCTACATAATAAAGGAGCCGTCCATGAACAGACGCAGGTTTATGACATTAGCAGGTACAACCGTTTTAGGCCTTGGTTTCACGGGCCTCGCATTCGGCGAAGAAAAACGACAAAAACCGAATTTTATTTTTATCCTCACCGACGATCTTGGCTGGGGCGATCTGAGCTGTTACGGCAACCATGAGCTTCGAACGCCGAATATCGACAGGCTCGCGAATAACGGTTTGCTTTTTACACAGGCCTATATGTGCAATCCGGTCTGCTCGCCGTCCAGGGCGGCACTGATGACAGGCTGCTTTCCCGCCAGGCACAGGATACACGATCATTTAAGTAACGATAAGGACTTTAACAAACAAAGAGGGATGGCCGATTATCTGGATCCGGATGTGGTCACGATAACCGATATTCTAAAAAACAACGGTTATGTCACCGGCCATGTGGGTAAATGGCACCTCGGCCGGACCGAAGGAGCGCCGCTGTCGGATGAATACGGAATCGAAGAGTATGAGTTATGGAACGCTCCGAACCTGCAAAAAGACTACAGCGAGGACACGGACCCCTATTATCGAGCCAAATCAACCGAGCGGTTTGTCGATGACACGATCAAGTTTATCGAACGAAATAAAGATAAGCCTTTTTATGTGAATCTGTGGACAATGCTGCCGCATGCTTTTTTACATCCGACCGATGAGCAGATGAAACCTTATGTCAAATGGCGTCCGCCGCATCCAACGTTAAAGCGTACTGAACACCCCTATGAAGGCGTTAAGCAGGTCTATTATGCATCGGTGGGTGATATCGACAGGCAGATCGGCCAGCTGATAAAAAAAGTCGACGAGCTGGGTCTGACTGAAAATACCGTGATTGTCTTTTCCAGTGACAACGGCCCGGCCGATATCAATGCCCCTAACGCGGTGCACAGCGGCATCGGCAGCACCGGCCCGTTTCGGGGTCGAAAGCGAAGTATCTACGAAGGCGGCATCCGGGTCCCGTTTATTGTGCAGTGGAAAGGCACCGTCCCCGCGAGTAAAGTGGATGACACAACCGTAATAGCCGGCGTGGACTGGCTGCCGACGATATGTACCTTAGCCGGCGCTAAACTGCCGAAAAATTTGAACATCGACGGCGAAGACATGTCACAGGCCATTTTCGGCAATCCTCAGAAACGAAAAAAGGATCTGTTCTGGGAATACAGCAACTGGATACCCGGCCATACGATCCACAAGTCACCGACGCTGGCGATTCGCGAAGGAAAATGGAAGCTACTGATGAATCCCGACGGCGGCCGGAAAGAACTTTATAATCTTGAACAGAATGCTTGTGAAGTGGATAATGTCGCCGATTCAAATCCGGATGTTGTCAAACGTCTTTCAGAAAAACTGCTGGCCTGGAAAAAATCGATCCCGCAGGTTATCCCTCACGAAACCGCGGGTTCCAGCGAATACCCTTGGCCGAAAAATCGTTAGATATTTTTTTCGTTGTCATGGCAACGAATCCCGATGGTTTTTATCGGGACATCGCGTCAAGATATTAATACCTTGTGTCACAATGTCACTAAGTGTAAAGCTATTAAATGATCTGCCTGACGTTAATGCCGCGTTTATGCAAATAGTTTTTCAGTTCGGGAATATCGATAATATGAAAGTGAAATACCGAAGCGGCCAGCAGGATCGTTGCGCCGGCTTCGGCGGCTTCGTAAAAATGCTCCATTTTACCGGCTCCCCCTGAGGCCACGATCTCGGCGGAACAGGCCTCGGCCATCGCCTTGATCACCGGCAGATCGTACCCTGTCTGGGCACCGTCACCAGCCTTGCTGGTCGGAAGGATAACAGGGACGCCGAAATCATCGACCTTTTTGGCCCACTCGATCGCGTCGGCATCGGTCGCGGTCCGCCCGCCGTCAATATACACTTCATACCCGGACGGCATCACATCGTTGACATCGACGTCGATCGCCACGGTTACTTTTTCCGGACCGAATTCTTTGATCATGTCTTCGATGATCTCGGGTTTGCGAAACGCGGCACTGCTGGTCGATATCTTGTCGGCGCCCGCTTCGAGAACGGCCTTTGCCGAAGCAACATCGGAAATGCCGCCGCCGACCGTAAAGGGAATGGTTGTCACTTCGGCGACATTTTTGACGACTTCAAGCATCGTCGGCCGATTTTCAACCGTCGCGGTAATATCGAGCAGTGCAAGTTCATCAGCTCCCGCATCGCAATAGGCTTTGGCGCACTTGACAGGATCACCGGCATCGCGAATCTTGACAAAATGAACCCCTTTAACCACCCTGCCGTTCTGCATATCGAGACACGGCATAATACGTACCTGCTTATCCATAGTTTTTTCTCCTTTTGATGCTACTATATCGATTTAATTAAAACTTACATGCCCGACCGGCCTTATGATAGCTGATTATACTGCAATTGATTTGAAATGCAAGTTTTGTTTGACAAAGCATTGAAGTTAGTGTTTAATCCGGTGCAAACCTAAACTCGTATCGTCAAAACTGTATATCAGGAGAACACAATGCCGAAACGAAAAGACATCAAAAAAGTAATGATTATCGGTTCAGGCCCCATTATCATCGGTCAGGCGTGCGAATTCGATTATTCCGGCACCCAGGCCTGCAAAGCCCTTCGCAAGCTCGGTTATGAGATCGTGCTGGTGAATTCAAATCCCGCGACGATCATGACCGATCCGGGAATGGCTGATGTCACTTATATCGAACCGCTGAATCTGCAGACCATGGCAAAGATCATCGAAGCCGAACGCCCAGATGCGCTGTTGCCGAACCTTGGCGGTCAGACCGGTTTGAATCTTTCATCGGAATTATACAAAGCCGGTGTGCTTGACAAGTACGGCGTGAAAGTCATTGGGGTGCAGGTCGACGCTATCGAGCGCGGCGAGGACAGGATCGAATTTAAGAAGACGATGAACAAGTTAGGCATCGAAATGCCGAGAAGCGAACCGGCCTTTGGTGTCGAAGAGGCGGAGAAGATCGCTCAGGATATGGGCTATCCGGTGGTCATTCGCCCGGCCTACACGATGGGCGGCACCGGAGGCGGTTTGGTTTATAACGTGGATGAATTAAGAACCGTCGCCGCGAGGGGACTTTCGGTCAGTCTCGTTCATCAGATCCTGGTCGAAGAATCGGTTCTCGGATGGGAGGAGCTGGAACTGGAAGTCGTCCGTGACGCCAAGAGCCAGAAGATCACCGTTTGTTTTATTGAGAATGTCGATGCGATGGGTATCCATACCGGCGATTCATACTGCACGGCCCCGATGCTGACGATTCATGAAAAACTGCAGCAGCGGCTGCAAAAATATTCATATGATATCGTCGATGCGATCGAGGTCATCGGCGGCACGAATATCCAGTTTGCCCACGATCCGAAAACCGGACGCGTTGTGGTTATTGAGATCAATCCGCGAACGTCACGCTCCTCGGCGCTTGCTTCGAAGGCGACAGGCTTTCCAATCGCACTGGTCTCTTCGATGCTGGCCGGCGGACTGACACTCGATGAAATCCCCTACTGGCGCGAAGGCACGCTCGATAAGTACACCCCGTCGGGTGACTATGTCGTTGTAAAGTTCGCGCGATGGGCCTTCGAGAAATTCAAAGGCGTCGAAGATAAACTCGGCACACAGATGCGGGCGGTCGGCGAGGTGATGAGTATCGGTAAGAATTACAAGGAAGCCTTTCAAAAGGCGATACGCTCACTCGAAACCGGACGATACGGGCTGGGATTCGCTAAAGACTTTACCAGAATGTCACTCGATGATTTAATGGCACTGGTCGGCACCGCCACGAGTGAACGCCAGTTCATTATGTACGAAGCCCTGCGAAAAGGCGCAACCGTTGAGCAACTGCACGAAAAAACACACATCAAAGAATGGTTTATTCAACAAATGGCCGAACTGGTCGAACTGGAAGAAAAACTGCTGAAATACAAAGGCAAGTCAATACCTGACGATCTTTTAATTCAGGCCAAAAAAGACGGTTTCGCGGACCGCTACCTTGCGAAAATACTCGGAGCTACCGAAGCGAAAATACGAACTCAGAGGCAACAACTCGGTGTCGTCGAGGGATGGCAGCCGGTGCCGGTCAGCGGAGTTAAGGACGCCGCTTATTATTATTCGACCTACAATGCCCCGGACAAGGTAGGCGTGACAAAAAACCGCAAGATCATGGTACTCGGCGGCGGACCGAACCGCATTGGACAAGGCATCGAGTTCGATTACTGCTGTGTTCATACCGCCTTTGCCCTGCGCGACGAGGGTCTGGAAAGCATCATGGTCAACTGCAATCCCGAAACGGTCTCGACCGATTATGACACGTCCAATAAGCTTTATTTTGAACCATTAACCGTGGAGGATGTTCTGAGCATTTACGAAAAGGAAAAGCCCGAAGGCGCGATCGTCCAGTTCGGCGGTCAGACACCTTTGAATATTGCCAAACAGCTCGAAGAAGCCGGTGTCAACATCATCGGCACGTCACCGGATACGATCGATCTGGCCGAAGACCGTGACAGGTTCCGGGCAATGATGCAAAAGCTGGATATTCCCATGTCCGAATCCGGCATGGCCAGCAACCTCGACGAGGCACTCGAAATCGCCGAACAAATCGGCTATCCGCTGATGGTTCGTCCTTCGTATGTGCTCGGCGGGCGCGGTATGGAGGTCGTTCATGATGAAGAGATGCTGCGAGAATACGTCGCCGCGGCGGTGGAAGTAACCCCCGAACGGCCGATCCTGATCGACAAGTTCCTCGTCAACGCGATAGAGGCCGAGGCCGATGCTATCGCCGACGGGACCGATGCCTTTGTCCCGGCTGTGATGGAACACATCGAGCTGGCCGGCGTGCATTCCGGTGACTCGGCCTGTGTTATCCCGCCGGTCTCGATCCCGCAGAAACACATTGACACCATCTGCGA
>CAZNET010000126.1:0-7170 GCA_964571885.1 uncultured Pirellulales bacterium | reverse complement strand
AGCTGATAAAACATTTGCTTAAAGGATATAGTTGAGCTATTGTATATCCTGCTGATAGAGGAATTAAGTCTTTCAGGATTGCCCGATGAGCGAACAACATGACAAAACCAGGCAGCAGGTATTGGTGCAGCAGGTCGATCAGTTGATCGAAGAAGAAAAACGTCTCGAACTGACCAAGCTGCTGAACGAGGAGCGAAGCAGCGATATCGCTGAAATTGTTCAACTGGTGGACGAAGACGAGAAGCGTATCATCTTCGACGTACTGGATAAACCTCTGGCCGCTGAGGTTCTTGAAAAAGTTGATGAGGCGACACGGTCCAGACTTTTTGAAATTCTTGATGACAAAGAACTGATCATGATCGTGATGCATCTCGACGCCGACGATGCGGCGGATGTTCTGGCCGAACTTCCCGAGGAAGAAATCGCCGAAATTCTCAAAAATATTCCTCACGAGGAATCACGTGAGATTGAGCAATTGATGAGTTACTCAGAGGACACCGCGGGCGGCATTATGGATACTGTGATCATTGATGTCACCGAAAATGCCACGGTTGCCGAAGCGGTCAATAAAATACGCAACGCAGAGATCGACGAGGATTTTTATTCAGTCTTCGTGGTCAATGATAAGGGGCGGTTTTTAGGCGACGTTCGCATTCGTGAATTGCTGACTAAACCGGAAAAGACGCGGATCGGTGACATCATGGAAACCGATACCGTGTATGTCAATGCTCATGCGGACCAGGAAGAGGTCAGGAATATTTTTAGAAATAACGATCTGATTGTCGTTCCGGTTCTCGATGACAATCATAAACTGATCGGCAGGATCACGGCCGACAGAATTATCGAAGTGGCCGATGAAGAGGCGGCGGAGGATTTTTATGCCATGGCGGGCACCGATCCTGACGAACTGGATACGTTTAATGCGTTACGAGCTGCCCGCATTCGAATGACATTTCTGCTGCCCTGCCTGATAGGAACGGGTGTCACCGCAGCGGTGATGATGTTTTTTAAACAGCAGGATCCCTTTGTTTTTGTGATTGCAGCAGCCTTTGTTCCGATGATCGCGGCCATCAGCGGCAATGCCGGTTTGCAAACCTCGGCCATTGTGGTATCGGGTCTTGCCACAGGACACCTGGCGGCATTGAAATTAAATCAGGTGTTTGACCGTGAAGTCAAAATCGCTACGCTGGTGGCGCTGTCCTGCGGAATACTGGGTGGAGCTTTCTGTGCGATTTTACTGAGTTTCAGACACATTTCAGAAACGATCAATGCTGTAAATCTCGTGATCGCTTTTACTCTGGCGATGTTTAGCGCGATCATGGTCGCAACGACTCTGGGGTTGTTGCTGCCCTTTTTATTCCGAAAGATCGGTATCGATCCTGCCATCAGCTCCGGTCCGCTCGTGACCACGGCTAACGACTCAATCAGCGTAGCGATTTATTTAACGCTGGCATTGACTTTGGTCAACTGATTTGAATTGATCTATCATAAGGAGTTTTGAATCCATGCAGACGTATTTCAAATATAACAAGAAGATTCCCGGGTTATGTATTGTCATTTTTTTCATTTTCAGTGTCATCACCTTTGGTTTTACGAAAGCAACGGTAGATACAAAAACCCATGTCTGGGAGACAGTTGAAATCAAACTGACCGCAGAAAACAGCTATTCAAATCCCTATATGGATGTCGATGTCTGGGTTCAGCTTAAAGGCCCCGATTTTAATAAAAGGATTTATGGTTTCTGGGATGGAGATAATATATTCCGTGTTCGCGTTGTCGCCACTGCGCCGGGCATGTGGACATGGACGAGCGGCTCAAATCAAAAGGATAAAGGGTTGAATAACACGTCAGGCAGTTTTGAAGCTGTTGAATGGACCGAAGCGGAAAAGGAAGAAAATCCTAATCGGCGAGGAATCATCAGAACAAACGGCCATATTCTTGAATATGCTGACGGGACGCCTTTTTTTCTTTTAGCGGATACGCACTGGGCCTCGTTTACATGGCGATATCCGTTCAAAGGTGCAAAGCCGGATGCCGGTATCGGTTTCGAAGAATTCATTCACTGCCTGAAAAGCAAAGGATTTAACAGTGTTGCCATTATCGGCTGTTTTCCCAATTGGAAATGCGATCGGTACTTCGGCAAACTGAAAGATAACTCAGGCTGCCCGATACGTGACCCCTGGAAAAAGCCGGGACAGAAAGGCAAAAGTATCGATATGCATGATGAGAACGGCAACATGCCTTTTGTTTTTCCGGGCAAGTGTAACGGCAAAACGGATGCCTGCGCCGATTATGACCGCATCAATCCGGCTTACTGGCAAAACGCCGACAAAAAAATGGACTGGTTATGGCGGCAGGGTTTTGTGCCCTATCTTGAGACGGTTCGGCGCGATCATCTTCATACGTGGGTGGCTTACCATGATTTCAAAAGATCGTTCAGCCGTCTGCTGCTTTATTATCAGGCGCGTTACGGTACTTACAACTGGATCTACAGCGTTTTCCATTTTGATACGCCTCCGTTCCTTAAGGAAAAGTTCGTTGAAGCGGTGGACCATTGGTACGACACTTATGGCCCTATGCCGTTCGGTCAGCCAACCACGATCATGTCCTCCAGATCGAGTCTTGAATATTTTGGTCATACGGATGTCACCCCCTGGCTCAAGATCCATACCTCCGGTAATTCAACAAGAAATCATGCCATGTATAAAAATATTGAAAATCACTTCAGGCAGTCACCTGCCGTGCCCGCTTTTAATAACGAACCCTATTATGTCGGCGTTTTATTGTCATTCAATAAAATCCAGAATGAATATCCGGAATTGAATTCTGACCGCGACAATTATTTCGGGAGAGCGCAAATGTGGGGCAGCGTTCTGAGCGGCGGGCTTGCCGGGCATGTGTATGGTTCACTAAGCTGGCCCGGCTTTACGACCGGCGAACCGGATAGCTACCCGCGCTATGGATTGCACTACTGGAAGACCTTTGAATTCGATGCACATGGTCAGATGAGGCATTTCAAAGATTTTATATTATCTGAAGGCAAAGCATACAGGGACCTTGTTCCGGCCAGCGAAGATTTGCAGCCGAGGTACAGCCCTGCCGGCGAAGAATTCAACCTCGACGGCTGGGCCTTCATGATGCGAGCCAAAGACAAAACGCTTGCCTATCTTTATTTTGAAAATCTATGCCAAAAATCAGTCATTCATCATATGATCCCCTACGGCACATATTCAGCGCAGTGGTTCAATCCTCGTACGGGACACTTCAGCAACATGGGGCAAGGAGTGCTCATTGCAGACAGAGACGGCAAAATAAGATTGCCTGATTATCCCGGCGGTAACTCACAGACCAGCGACAATCAGGATTGGGCCGCTAAACTGGTCCTTCAAAGCAGATGACAGCCGGCATCCAAGCCATTTCAAATGATATTTTTATTCGATATAAATCCCTGATAGAAGCTATATTTATTATAATTCTCCCGTTTCGATAAGAATATTTGCTGAATTTCGCCTAAAAAACACTATATTTAGCGCATACATGTTGACATTTCAATAATATAAAATATAATGAATATTTCTAAGGTGTTTGTTATCAGGATTTTATAGAATAATTGTTTTGCAGAAAAATGAACGCATTTCCGATACGATTGAAAAAAACAGGTTTGTGTGAAAAATAATATGATGGACCAAATAACCAACCCATCTTCGGCTTCAGGGCATGAGCCGGAAATTCATAAGTATCTCCGGGCTACCATCAAAACAAAAGCCAACGATTTACACTTAAAAGTCGGCAAGCCGGCCAGGGTTCGCATCAGCAGTCACTTGAGAGACACAACCGGAGAGATTATTACCGAAGAAAAAATGGAATCGCTCATTTTAGAAATCTTATCCGACCAGCAAAAAGAGCTTTTCGCTCAGGAAGGAACATTAGACTTAGCCTATGAGATGGGCAACAGCCGATTCCGATTGAATATTTTTCGCCAGCGAGGTGAGATCAGTGTCGCGGCAAGAAGAATCAATGCCCATGTCCAAACATTCGAAGAATTACATTTGCCGGCTGTTCTAAATGAGATCGCCGACACCAATTTCGGCCTGGTCCTGGTGGTTGGACATACCGGGTGCGGTAAGACGACAACCTGTTCATCGATGATCGAGCATATCAATAAAAACAGGAACTGTCATATTGTGACGATCGAAGATCCGATCGAATATACCTTTATTGATCAAAAAGCGATTGTCTCTCAGCGCGAAATCGGCATTGATGTCCCTGATTATGAATTAGCTTTAAAATATCTGGTGCGTCAGGATCCTGATGTCGTCTTCATCGGCGAGCTACGCGACAGCATCACGGTGTCTGCCGCCATGCGGGCCGCTGAAACCGGTCATCTGGTATTCGGAACCATGCACTCTGCCAACGCTTCGCAGGCTATCCAGCGAATACTCGGTCTGTTTCCTTCAGATCAGAGAGAATTGGTGCGCCAGAGTCTGAGTTTAGGTTTGAAAGCTGTCATCAGCCAGATTCTTATTCCGTCATGCGATCCGAAAATCGACCGAATACCGGCAGTGGAAATCCTTTTAGCCAATCCTTCCGTACGCAAGAAAATTGCAGAGAAAAAAGAATCGGAGCTGCCGGGTATTATTCGCACATCGGTCGAAGAAGGTATGCAGGATCTTGTGGAAAGCATGCGAAAACTTATTGAACAAGGTTTAATCGAACCCAGGGAAGCCTATCGATTTGCACCGAACAAAGAAGAACTAAAAATGGCATTGAAGGGCATACGCGCAGATGCCACCGGTATTATTTAAGGTAAGTTATGATGGAGATTTTTATGCCGGAGTTGTTATTAGAGGCAATTGAGTATGGCGGATACATATCCGTTGTAAAACTGATTATTTTTGTTGCCGCACTGTTTGCCTGGCTTCCTTTGATCGGCTGGGTACAGCAGGACGCTAAAAGTGTCGGAACAAATGATATTCTGTGGACTGGTATTGTATTCGCGTCAGGAGCTGTCACATCGCTTTTCTGGCTTCTGATGCCAGTTTATTTAGTTGGCTTTATTATCTATTTATTAGCTACGCTGGGGTGCGGACTCGCCTATGTGATCCATCGGAACGGGCAAGTGGCAGAATTCGATCGCATCCTGACAATCAGCCACCTCATGGGGATGTTTTCCAAAAAAGAAAAAGCTCAAGAAGAAGATCGAACATTTATTTTTATTACAGCCAACAACAACGAGGTGCCGATGCCCCAGCCAAAGACACCTGAATATTTCGGATATAAGGCAACGATGGAGCTTTTGCAAGATGCGTTATGGCGGCGGGCCAGTGAAGTTATTATCGCTCCGGGCGCGGAAAGTTATTCTGTTATCTATTCCGTTGACGGAGCCCCCTTAAAGCAGCCTGAAAAACCCAAGGATTTGATTGAGAATCTTACGGTGTTCATGAAGCACCTTGCCGATTTAGACGTGGAAGAAAGAAGAAAACCCCAAAAAGGAAAATTCAGAATCTTTACCCAAAACAATAATATTGAATGGGAAATTTCCACTGCGGGATCTACCGCCGGGGAACAAATAAAACTGAAACCCATTACCAAAGAAGATATCAAACGGCTGTCCGACATCGGACTGACAGAAAACCAGTACGCCAGTGTTAAAAAAGTATTCGAACAGGAGCAAGGTGTCTTCATTATCTCAGGACTCAAACAAACCGGAGTCACGACGACCTTTTACGCTTTTTTGCGGGAGCATGACGCTTTTCTTAACAGCATTGTAACACTGGAAAGGCACATCAGCGTTGATTTGCCCAATATCACTCAAAACGTCTTCACGTTAAGCGATACCGGCACAACAACCTATGCCAAAAAACTGTTATCGATCGTACGAATGGAACCGGATATTGTCGGTGTCGCGGACTGCCAGGATCCTGAAACAGCTCAGATCGCCTGCAAAGCGGCTAAATCCGGCAAAATTGTTTATGTAACCCTGGATGCAGAAAACGTGTTGCAGGCTGTTGGCAAGTGGATCAAATATGTCGGCGACAAAAAGCTTGTTGCCGACACCTTGCTGGGAATCACTAACCAGCGTTTATTGAGAATTCTTTGTGACCAATGTAAGCAGGCTTACGAACCTAATAAAGAACTGTTGAGAAAGTTCAACATATCGCCCGAAAAAGCGAATGTCCTGTACCGAGCAGGAAAAGTGGTATACGATAAACGGGGCAAAGCTTCACCCTGTGATCATTGCCAGGAAACCGGCTTTGTCGGCAGAACGAGTATTTTTGAAATGATCCTCGCTGACGATGCGCTGAAGAAAGTGCTTCGTGAATCAAAGTCCTTATCGGAAATCAACGCTCAATTCAGGCGTTCTAAGATGCTTTATTTACAGGAACAGGCCTTAAAAAGGATATTGGCGGGCGACACATCCATTAACGAAATGGTGAGAGTCTTTTCAGCGTCAAAAACAAAAAAACAACAAAAAACAAAATAAAAGAAGGATGCTGTCATGGCAAGTTTGATAGTTATTATTGTCCTGTTGGGATTTATGGCTTTAAGCTATTTTAAGATCAGCTTGGTACGCTCATTCATGGCCATAATGGCCGGGGTATGTGCCTTTACAATCGCGTTTTCCTATTTTGAGGCCCTCGCGGTATTGCTGAACGATAAAGAGATACTTCTTGACTGGGCATACGGTGCCTCTTTTCTGATTCTTTTCGCAATCAGCTTCGGGCTGCTTTTTACACTCGGCATGATGCTTACAAAAAAGAAGGTTGATTTTGGAATGATCCCTAACAAAGCCGGAAGTGTAATTTGCGGTTTTTTTGCGGGATTGATCATATCCGGTTCTTTGCTTGTCGGCCTGGATATAGCTCCGATCGGTCCCGACAAACCCTACCAGCGATATGAAACCGGCACCGCCTATCCCGACAGTCCCAATAAGGCACTTTTGAATGCGGACGGTTTTGTTACGGGTTGGTTTGCCTTGCTCAGCAAGGGAAGTTTCAGCGGTATTAGAAGCTTTTCGGTTCTACACGCTTCTTTCATCAATCAGGTTTTTCTGAACAAACTCATCGCAGAGCAGGCTACGATCCTGACCGAGCCGGATTCTATCGATATGCCCCCGGAAACCGCTGTCTGGCCCGCACCGCTTGATCTGGTCGATCAAAAAGACAAGCC
>CAZNET010000125.1:0-7172 GCA_964571885.1 uncultured Pirellulales bacterium | reverse complement strand
TCATAATGGCTAAGTCTTTCATCCACTTCTTTTTCTGTCAGCTCCTTGTTCTTAATGGAAAAAGGATTTATTGCGGGCATGAAAAACAACTGTGGAGTTTTTAATTCTTTTTTATATTTTTCTATGCTGAAAATGACGGCGTCGTATTTTTCCACAAACGGCTTTACATAGTCCCAGGCCTCTTTGTCCGGCCTCGAAAGATCAAGGTGACATCGCCAAATCCAGGGGCCCTTTTTCTTATAATGTCCGACCATCGGAATCGGCTGAGGGTCGTGTATAATGACCATATCATGATCCAGATGATTTCGAATGACATTTTCAAAAATCACTTCTTCATAGATCTGCTTCTTTCTGTTAGTTAGATTGATTTCCCCACCCTGCAGCGCATTATGAATTTTTTTGGTGATGCTGAAAAAATCCGGCGACCCCTGAATGGCCCGCCAACCGGTTTCAATTCCGATACTATCCATTAAAAGTGTTAATGAAGAAAGCAGTTCCGCCACACCGCCCCCATAATATGTCGAGTTTACATTAGCGATGTGCAATCCCTGCAAAGGTTTCGCTTTTTGATAAATACGCTCAACTTCCTCAGAGCCTATTAATGGCTCATAATTTTCCAATGTAATAATTTTATACTTTTTATTCATCATAATCAATGCGACTTAAAGTTCATCTTTTGTTAATCATTAAACCATTTAAACAAGTTAAAGAAATTAGGAAGTTGCTTAGTAAAGATAAGTAAAATCCGCAGTAATTAAATTGTTTTACTCGTTATAATCCCATAGTAGGTAATAAACTGAGCTTAAATAAGGAAACTGCTGATTAATTCTTATTTTTTATGGTTTAGGGTATAAATTTGTTTTACTAAAAACATGTAAATGTCATAAACATGAATGAGCATATATTAATCAAAAGAATTGACAACTTCTTAAGGGCTATATAAAAAGGCAGTTATGTTTGGTGCTTATTATAAAGATTCACGAACATGTCAGTTTACGGTATGGGCTCCGAAAGCTGAATCAGCAACTATTCATATAGTTAATCCCCGGGCATATGATATACCGCTTGAAAAAAAGATAAAAGGATATTGGCAGGGAACAGCGGATAATATCAAACCAGGAAGTCATTATTTCATTCGGCTCAACGGCACAACGGACAGACCCGATCCATGTTCGAATTTTCAGCCTGACGGGGTGCACGGTCCTTCAGAGGTGGTTGATCACAATTCGTTCTCCTGGACGGATGACCACTGGAAAGGTATTTCATTGGAGAAAATGATCATGTATGAATTACATGTGGGCACCTTTACGCAGGAAGGTACTTTTGAAGCAATAATCAACCGTCTGGATGATTTACTCGATTTGGGCATTAATGCTATTGAGCTGATGCCGATCGCACAGTTTCCGGGTGAAAGAAACTGGGGATATGACGGCGTTCATCCTTTTGCCCCGCAGAATTCTTACGGCAGACCGGAACAACTGAAACACCTTGTCGATACCTGTCACCAGAAAAATATCGCAGTGGTACTTGATGTAGTTTACAATCACCTTGGTCCGGAAGGAAATTATCTATCCGAGTTCGGTTATTATTTCACTGGCAAATACCATACGCCTTGGGGTGATGCAATCAATTTTGATGAAGCCCATAGCGATGAAGTTAGAAATTATTTCATCGGCAATGCGCTTTTCTGGATGCGTCAATATCATATCGACGCCCTTCGGCTTGATGCGTTGCATGCGGTTTTCGATATGAGCGCAAAACCTTTTTTGAGAGAACTCGCTGAAAAAGTGGACACTTTTTCAAAGGAGGCCGGCCGGTCTCATTATCTTATTGGCGAAAGCGACCTTAACGATGTAAAGCTCATACAATCTCGGGAAGACGGCGGATATGGTCTTGATGCTCAATGGTGTGACGATTTCCATCACAGCGTGCATACACTTGTTACCGGCGAAGAAAACGGATATTATGCTGACTTTGGTCGCATACAGGATCTTGAAAAGTCACTCAACGAAGGATATGTTTATTCCTGGCTGTATTCTAAACACAGAAAAAGACATCACGGTAATTCCTCCAAAGACATACCTGCCGACAAGTTTGTGGTTTTTTCTCAAAACCATGACCAGGTGGGCAACCGGTTGCTGGGAGAAAGATTGTCGGCACTTGTTTCGTTTGATGCCTTAAAGCTGGCCGCAGGCGCTCTTATATTTTCTCCTTATATTCCATTACTCTTTATGGGTCAGGAATACGCAGAAGACTCACCGTTTCTTTATTTTGTAAGCCATACCGATCCTGATTTAGTTTCGGCGGTTCGCGAAGGAAGGAGCAGGGAATTCAAAGTATTCGGCTGGAAAGGCGACGTCCCGGATCCGCAGGCCGAAAATACTTTTCTTGAATCAAAATTAAAATGGGAAAATAGAAACACCAACCAGCATAAGGTGCTTCTGAAATTTTATAAATCTCTTCTTCAAATGAGAAAATCTATTCCGGCGCTGTCAAACCTTAGTAAAAGGCATCTGACGACATCGATCGTTCATAATAAAAATGTATTACTCCTGCATCGATGGAATAATAAAAGCCAGGTAATCAGCTTTCTGAATTATGAAAATGAGAATTGCGAATATTCCGAGGAACTACCGAAAGGGACATGGATCAAAATTATAGACTCAGCGGAGGAAAAATGGAATGGCAGCGGTTCTACACTTCCGAAAACACTGAATAACGCCAATGTGATTAAACTACCGGCTCATTCTTTCGCTGCGTATCAAATGGAAAACCATACCGAAGAAGAGGGACGATAATGCGAATACCCTCCGCTACCTATCGACTGCAATTTACTCCTTCATTCGGATTCGATCAGGCCGATGCAATCGTCGGATATCTCTCACAACTGGGCATTACCGACATTTATGCATCACCCATTTTCAAAGCAAGGAAAGACAGTCAGCATGGTTACGATATTGTTGATCCCAATCAACTAAATCATCAGTTGGGAAGCAGAAAGGATTTTAACAAGTTAATCCAAAATGTGCAAACTCATGAGATGGGATGGCTTCAAGATATTGTCCCGAACCATATGGCTTATGACAGTGACAATGACATGCTGATGGATGTTCTGAAAAACGGCAAAGAATCGCACTATGCAGATTTTTTCGATATCCGATGGGATTTTACATTCGATACATTTGACGGAAAAATTCTCGCACCGTTTCTTGGCAAAAAATATAAGCAGGCGTTGGAACAGAGTGAGTTAAAAATAGAGCGTAAAGAAGGACAAGCTTGGATCTGTTATTATGATAAAAAGTTTCCGCTAAAAGCAAACAGCAAAAATGTTTTAGACGATTGTCATAAACTGGATGAAATCCTTTCAAAACAATCGTATCAATTAGCCTTTTGGCAAGTGACAAAAAAACGAATAAATTACCGTCGTTTTTTCTACCTCGACGATTTAATCGCTCTGAATATGCAAAACGAGAAAGCCCTTGATTTCACTCATCGTTTGATTTTTCAGCTTGTCAAAGAAAAGATTTTTACCGGATTGCGTATCGATCATATCGACGGTTTGATCGAACCGGCTGATTATTTACACAAAATACAGGAAAAAACCAACGGTTGCTATACAGTCGTTGAAAAAATCCTGGCCCTTGATGAATGCCTTTGCTCAGAGTGGTCAACGCAGGGAACAACCGGTTATGATTTTCTAAACTATGTAAACTCTCTTTTCTGCAAGTCAGATTCGGAGGCGGAATTCACAAAACTGTATCATAATATTACGGACAATCATGTCTTTTATGACGATCTTCTTCGCAAAAAAAAGAAACTTATCATCGATAATTACATGGCCGGCGATCTTGATTACCTACTTTATCTCCTTAATAAAATAATCGAAAACAGTCATCAGGTAACTCTTCCCAGGCTGAAAACCGTTTTATCAGAAATCCTCGCCAGCTTTAATGTTTACCGAACTTATTTAACATCCACGATCCAAAGCGAAAAAGACATCTCTTATATGAAGGCGGCGTTTGCAAAGGCAAAAGAACATCTGTCTGATTATCTGGAGGAATATAATATACTGTCACGCATTTTGCTCGGGCCGGACATAAATAAAGCCGCAGAAAAAAGAAAATTAAGGTCGGATTTCATTTCCTATTTTCAGCAATTTTCCAGCACCGTAATGGCTAAAGGATTTGAGGACACTTTCCTATATAACTACAACCGGTTAGTATCGCTGAACGAAGTAGGATCGGAGCCTGACCAATTCGGCATTTCAAAAAAATGCTTCCATGATTTCAATATAGAAAGATTCAACCTTTTCCCCCACGCCTTAAATGCAACCGCGACCCACGATACAAAAAGAGGAGAGGATGTCCGAGCCAGGCTCAATGTACTTTCCGAGAAACCGCAGCTATGGGAATCAAAAGCACATCACTGGATGCGAATGAATCAATCTAAAAAGAAGCAAATAGACGGCGAAAAAGTGCCTGATAAAAACAATGAATACCTGTTGTACCAAATGCTGGTGGGGGCCTGGCCGTTTAACCGGAACCAAACGGAATCTTTCAAGGAAAGACTGAAAAATTATATCATCAAAGCAATTCGAGAAGAAAAGATTCATTCGACCTGGATTCGGCCAAATAAAGAATACGAAAAGGCATTCGCTGATTTTATTGACGAAATATTAATTCATTCACATGAAAATGAATTCCTCGGTGATTTTATCCCTTTTCAAAAGAAAATAGCGCATTTTGGAATTTTTAATTCCCTTTCACAAACACTTATCAAAATCACTTCGCCGGGTGTTCCCGATTTTTATCAGGGCTCTGAACTGTGGGATTTGAATCTCGTCGATCCGGACAATCGAAGGCCGGTCGATTATACAAAACGCAAAAAAATCTTAAATGAGATACAATCCCGCTTTCCAAAGGATCCGGTTGGCTTGATTAACGAGCTTTTGTCAACCAAAGAGGACGGCCGTATCAAGCTTTTCTTGATATGGAAAGTGCTTGAATTCAGAAAACAGTATCTTGGATTATTTCAAAAAGGCTATTATCAGCCACTGAAAGTTCAGGGGCCGCTAAAAAAACATATTATCGCTTTTGCGAGAATATACGAAAATCAGTTTATCATCTCTATTGTACCTCGATTTTTGACAAAAATCACCAGTTTTAACCAACTTCCCTTAGGTAAACGGATATGGAATAACTCATCAATCTTAATCAGTTCAGAATTTCCAAGTAAATGGAAAAATTATATTACAGATAAATCTTTTCAAGCTGATGAAAAAATATATTTAGCTGATGCCTTTGCCGATTTTCCTGTATGCCTTTTAAATGGATCATTATAATAAATCGGATATGAAAATGGCCACTATGATTCTTTATTTAGGGATTATCATAATCATCGCGATTATGACTAAAGAGTTTTTGGCTCGCCTGAAATTACCGGCACTGGTTGGATATATCACAATAGGGATTATCCTGCGTTTTATAGACCATCGCTTACACTTACTTAATAATGACACTGAAAATATTATTCATTTTCTGGCTGAACTTGGCGTCATTATATTGCTTTTCCAAATTGGCCTTGAAAGTAAATTACAAAAACTTCTAAAGCAAATCAAAAAAGCAACTTTGCTCGCCCTAGGCGGTATAGCAATCAGCGCAATATGCGGGTTTGTCACTGCATATTTCATCCTGCAATTAAATCTTTTCATAAGCATGATCATCGCTTCTGCGTTAGTTGCCACAAGTGTGGGAGTCAGCGCCGGTATCTGGGAGGAAAACAACGTTATCAACACGGATCAGGGTCAGGTTCTACTAGACACAGCTGAATTTGATGACATCATCGGAGTCATATTAATGGCCTTGCTGTTCGCGATTGCACCGACTGTTTCGGCTCACAGTGAAATCTCAACAATCAAACCTGAATTATTGAATATCTTGTTTTACTTTTTAATTAAACTTTTCGCCTTTGGTCTGGGATGTATTGTATTTTCCCGATATGCCGAAAAACCGTTAACCAAATTATTTAATAAATTCGAAAGACCTCCCGAGGAAAGCCTGACGATAATTGCCTTTGGTCTTATTATCGCATCTCTGGCGGCGTTACTTGGATTTTCCGTTGCTATCGGGGCATTTTTTGCAGGTCTGATTTTCAGCAGGGATCCAGCCTCAATTAAAACAAAAACCGCAATTGATATTGTCTATGATTTTTTCGTCCCGTTTTTCTTCATCGGGATAGGTCTGAAGATGCAGATCTCAAGTATTGCTCCGGCTTTTTTGCCTGCGTTAGTTTTAACGACAGCAGCTTTTCTTGGAAAATATCTTGGCACTGCATCTCCGGGATTGATTTTTTGCGATTTGAAGGATTCGGCATTACTTGGAATCAGCATGATCCCCCGGGCCGAGGTTGCGATGATAATTATGCAGCGCAGCCTTGATTTAAATATCGAGCCGATGCCTCAGGAAATATATACAGCGATGGTTATTACTTCTATTACAACCTGCATCATACCGCCTTTGATCTTGAATCATTTGATCAGAAAATACCTTAAGAAATGAAAACGGCCACCATTATGTTCGGCCATAAAGTTCAGTTATTTTTGCTAACTGTCCGGCTAATTCATTGGAAAGCTGGTTTTTTTTCAGCCGCCACTTCCAGTTTCCGCGTTTTTTCGCGGGGCGATTCATCCGTGCCTCTGACCCCAATCCCAGAACGTCCTGCATAGGAATAATAACGGTCTCACCGACAGAAGCCATCGCCATTCTTACTAATTCGCGCGGCAAGTCTTTTGTCTTTACATTTCGACCAAGGTAGGCAAAGAGAGCTTTTTTCTGCTTTACTTTTGCGTCTTTTTCAAACCATCCCTTAACCGTGTTATTATCATGCGTCCCTGTATAAACGATACAATTTTCAATGTGATGATGAGGTAAATACTGATTCGTTCCGGACATATCGCTGAAAGCAAATAACAATACCTTCATGCACGGCAGGTTCAGATTTTTTACCACTTCTCTGACATCGGGAGTGATATACCCCAAGTCTTCGGCGATAATTTTGGCGGAAGGAAAATATTTATAAATTGTCTTAAACAAATCCTCGCCGGGCCCTTTGATCCATTTGCCTTTTACCGCGGTTTTTTCACCGGCGGATACCTGCCAGAATTTAACCAAACC
>CAZNET010000124.1:0-7183 GCA_964571885.1 uncultured Pirellulales bacterium | reverse complement strand
TATTGACATACGGCGTGGTGCCGGCACTTCGCATTTCTATCCCGTATTCACGGGCGCGAATTTCAAGCTGTTCCAGTATATTTCTGGCCCCCTCTTGACCGTCGGACTGATACAATCCTTCGAAAGACTCAAGCCATTCGTTTTTTTCAACCTCGGTTAAGCTACGGTTTTTGTTTTTCATTTTAATATTTCATTACTCTCTTTTTTTATAGGTAATATTTTTTTATATAAAAATGGCTCTAAGTTCTATAACGTATTTATTGGTTGCCATGCGATGTTTTTTCTTCGCTTGTCACCTCTAATTTTTCCTCAGGGGCATTTTCTTTGTTTTCAATCGTATTGACACCGCAGAAAATATCTTCGGCACATTCACTACCGATTTCCTTAGTTTTTGTAAACATTTCGAGGACTCCTATTATTGAATTTTATCTGATACGTTACTTAATAAACTGCTGATGAATTTTTAACCTATAAATAATAAATAAGGAATAGGGGAATTCCTTAAAAGCGGTTGGCAAAATCATTAGCACCTCTATAATGTGAGAGTATATTGATCATGGAAGACTAAAAATAAAAAACAACTTCTTAAGCGGCCCGACTGCTGTATTTTTCATTGTCTTAAATGTCCGCTTCATCAAAACGGTCTACGTGCTGTATTAGGCGAAGATTCTATTGAAGCAAAGCAGTTGCTTATCGGCAAGACAACCGACAAAAAGAAAGATATTCAAGGCTGGTCAATAACCATTTCATCTTCGCATTATATGCGATAAAACCAACGTTTACGCAGTTAATATATTTGATTCTCTTTCCTTGACAAGATTTTCGTATTTTTCATGTATCATCATTTTATCGAAATCATTAAAGTCACTCAGCATCTGCTGCTGCTGTTTCTCGGAAAAATAATTCATTGCTGGTGCAAAAAACATCTTGTCTTCTTTTTCAATATGTGAAGGATATAGAGTGATTATTTTCTCAAGTTCACTTTTAATCATATCCAAAGCATTGTGATTGCCTTGAAGATAGAGAGTGTTCGAATCTGACAACATGCTGACTGTTTCTCTTGCCAAAGTATGTTCTTTCATTAATTCTCTCATCATATCAGCATCTCCATTGTTCATATCTTGATGCTCTAATCTTTCAAACAGAATATCTTCCTCTTTGCCATGATGAGTTCTATCCGCATAGGTTCTGAAAAAATCAACCACAAAACATATAAAATCAGGCTCTACCTCATTATGCTGCTGAATCGTTCGTACTTCCGTCGAAAGTAATTTTACGACACGTTCAATACGTCTGTGTTCTTTCATTAATAGTCCTGTTGGTTTCATAATGCATTACTTTCATTAAAATTGATTAACATTAGGAACATAAATTCCTGCAGGAGTCATATGCCCGTTTTCAATACTTTTCGGACAATTTTGGCTTTTTGAGTGGCCGCCTGCCGAACGACATCCCGCCAATGCAAACAAAGATAAAATCAATAGTGTTGTCACACTTATTATTGCCATGGTTTTCATGCTTGTTTCCTTTCAATCAAATGTATAATAATTCCGAACATATTATTTACTTCTGGATATACGATATTCTCTTAATTAAAAACATAGGCAAATTCCTTAAAAGTACCGGGCAATTCATGTATTAAATGAAATACTATAGCAGGTAAAATTGAAAATAATAACGCATTAATAAAGTTTATTTACCTTAAACTAAGGAAATTCTGGCCATAGAATGAGTATTTTACTCAAAGACATAATTTATTCATTACTATAAAATAAAAGAAAGATATATTTTGATTAACAGAATAAAATGAAGGAAGAAAATAAAATTTACAAAGATAACCTGGTTCGATTTCTTAAAGATTCCAAATCTTATCCACATAAACCGGAAAGTGTTGAACTTATTCAGACACATATTTCTTATATCGCGATTGCAGGTCCTTATGTCTATAAAATAAAAAAGCCGGTTGATCTCGGCTTTCTAAATTTTACGACCTTAAAACAACGCCATCATTTTTGTCAGCGGGAAATCGTATTAAACAACCGTTTGAGCAACGATATTTATGAAAGTGTTGCCGCGATCTCCAAACACAAAGATGGCTTGGCTGTCGAAAATAATAGTGATATTATCGAATACGCGGTTAAAATGAAACGACTTTCCCCTGAAGGCTTTTTGAATAAACGCATCGAAAGGGACAATGTTCAGCAACAAGACCTTGATCGGCTGATCGACCATCTAAGTCATTTTTATCTTGAGCAGCGATCATCACCTGAAGTTGCCCGGTGCGGCTACATTAATATTATCAAAGCGTTCATTGAGGAAAATTTCGAACAAACGAAACAATTCGTTAATGACTTAATTCCAGATTATGCTTACAGGGCTATCCAGGAATACAACAAACAGTTTTTTTGCCGATACAGTGCCCTGCTTAATCGACGTCGGACGGACGGATATATCCTCGACTGCCACGGCGACTTACGGCTGGAACACATTCATTTGACTGAAAAGAATGTAAATATATTCGATTGCATTGAGTTCAACGACAAACTCCGCTATATCGACGTAGCCAGTGAAATCGCTTTTCTCGCTATGGATCTGGATTTTCACGGTCGTTGTGATTTATCAAAATATTTTACGGATAAAATGTCAGATTCGCTGGATGATCCGGATTTACTGAATTTGATTGATTTTTACAAATGTTACCGTGCTTATGTTCGAGCTAAGGTTCACAGCATGAAATCCGTCGAACCGGAAGTACCGCAGGATCAAAAAGATAAAAGCCGTAATCATGCTGTCCGTTTATATCGGCTTCCAATGAAATACGCTGTCGGCGGCTCCGAACCGATGGTCATTATCATTATGGGGCGAATTGGAACGGGAAAAAGCACCATCGCCGCAAAACTTTCCGAAAGTCTCGGCTGGGACATCTTCAGTTCCGATATCATCAGAAAACAACTCGCGTCAATACCTTTAACCAAACACCCTGACAAAAAGGTACGTGAAAAAATTTATTGCGACACCATGACACAAAATACATATAACGAAATATTACGAAAAGCACTGGAAAACGCGGAACGGGGTATAAGCAGTTTAGTTGACGCCACCTACGGCAGCAAAAAACGGCGAATAAAATTAATCGACGCCTTAATGAAAAAAAACATTCGTTTTTTCTTCGTCGAGTTAAAGGCGGAAGATAAACTTATAAAGGAACGACTCAAGGAACGTGAAGACCAGCCGGCAATGACTTCGGACGCACGGTTGAAAGATTTCGGCAAACTCAGCGCAGGCTATCACAGTCCGAATGCACTGGAACTAACAAACCATATCGTCATTGACACGACTGGCCCTTTGAATAAGATTCTTTTCGACATCTGCAAAAATATCATGCTGTTAAAACCGGTGTAGTTCTCGCGGCGATGTCAGTTTCACTATTAACAGCAAGGCCGCATCTATAACCATGCCGAGAGCAAAGCCCGCTAAAACGTCACTGACCCAGTGAAGCTGCAAATAGATTCTGCTCAATCCCACTAACAAAAGCAAAAATATATTACTAAAAATGAAAAACATCTTGCTTGATTTCTTCGTGAAACTTCCGGCAAAAAGATAAATGACAAGAAAAAAGAAGGTCGCCGAGGTCACAGCTTGACCGCTGGGAAAACTAAAACCTGCTTTATCGATTATTTCACTTTCCGGCCTTGACCTTCCAAAGATGTCTTTCACCCATGACGAAAGATAATAACTCACCATGACGCCTGAGATCATAACCATCCCCTTTACGGTCTTGCTGAAAACAATGAAGAAAGTCATTAATATAAATGAGACTGTGATCAATACGACTGGATGAGTGATTTTAGATACAATCGACATTGCTTTTCCAAAGGCCGGCGTATAGAGCCGAGAGATGTTTCTATGAATGAGCGAATCCACAGAGTCTATTGTGTCACTGGTAACCAGGCAGGTTAGAAACAGAAACAATACCAGCGAACATATCGTAAACAGTAATATGTGCCGATAAATCCATTCCTCGTGATTAACATTTAATTTCATTTCTTTTTATACAATCCTACAAACTGTGCCTTTTCGATAATATGTCCCTCCATAGCCT
This sequence comes from uncultured Pirellulales bacterium, assembly GCA_964571885.1. GTDB lineage: Bacteria > Planctomycetota > Phycisphaerae > Sedimentisphaerales > Anaerobacaceae > CAZNET01. The sequence continues at coordinate 3,081 of CAZNET010000124.1, read as the reverse complement.
GTTCAACCTCATCGCAGCTTTTCCCTTCGTCCATATCCAGGTTTGTATCCAAGGCGTAAAGCTCGAACAAATATCGATGTGTTCCTGAGGGCGGACACGGACCGCCGTATTCTTTTTTTCCGAAATCATTTTGTCCTTGTTTTCCTGGAACACTGTTTTCCTTAATCTTTTCAATGACCGGCATATCATAAACAATCCAATGTTTCCACGTCTTATTTGGAGCATCAGGATCTTTCACGGTCAACGACAGGCTTTTTGTATTATTCGGCACATCGGAAATATACATTGGAGGATTCACGTCCTCGCCGTCACAAGTAAACTTAGATGGAATCATTTCATCATTTTTAAATTCAGGACTGTAAAACTTCATAAACGGCTCCTTTCAACGTATTCATAGTTTATTAATAACAATCATTCCTGTTTCACTTAATAGATTTATCTCATTTTCTTAATATTTAAAATAAGGAAGTTCCTTAATTTTCATATGATCTGTAACACTTTCAGAATCATATTTATAATCATTTAGAGAAAATTAATTAAGCATAATACTCATTTTCCTCTGTTAAAATTTGCTTATGATAGATTTCAATAATGATGAAACATATGTGAGTCCATACTATGAATACTATGACACTGACAATGAATCCGTCTATTGATATCTCGACCGAGATAAAGCAGTTGATGCCGGGGAAAAAACTACGGTGCAATAATCCCGCTATGGAAGCCGGAGGCGGCGGTATTAATGTCGCCAGCGTTATTCATGAACTCGGGGGTAAAGCGACTGCAATTTATGTGGCAGGCGGAGCGACGGGGCAATTGCTGGAAAAATTAATCGAAGCCAAAGGCATTGACCATCAGGGCATTTTAATCGAGGGCCGAACACGTGAAAACATTACACTTAACGAACAAAGCAGTAACCAGCTTTACCGCTTGATTATGCCCGGTCCAACGGTCCAGGAAAAAGAACAACATAAATGTCTTGAAACGCTAAATAACAGAAACTCATATCCTGATTATATGGTTATCAGCGGCAGCCTGCCTCCGGGAGTTCCGGCAGAGTTCTATCGCCGGGTTATTCGTAAAATGAAAACTCAAGACACAAAAATCATTCTGGATACTAAAGCCCATACTCTCAAAGAAGCCGCCAAAGAAGGAGTCTTTCTCTTGAAACCCAATATGAATGAACTAAAGCAGTTGGCGGGCAAGGAACTCAATGAAGAGGTTGAACAGGAACACGTTGCCCGCGAACTTATCAAAAACAAATATGCAGAAATTATCGTGGTGTCTTTAGGCGCCGCAGGCATATTAGTGGTATCTGAAACATTAAACGAAAGACTTCGAGCCCCCAGTGTTCCGATCAAAAGCCGGGTTGGAGCCGGTGACAGTATGGTCGCAGGTATCACATTGGCATTATCTGAAGGATGGTCCGTTAAAGACGCTGTCAAATTTGGCATCGCTGCCGGAAGTGCCGCCGTAATGACACCGGGTACGCAACTTTGCAAACGAGAAGATGTAGAACGCTTATATTCTCAACTAAAATAGGTTGAATTGAATCACGCTGCTAAGCTATCGTAATTTCCTCTGCCAAATAAACGTCCTGAACCGCATTAAGGATTTTGATTCCTTCCTCGAACGATTTCTGGAAAGCTTTCCTTCCCGTGATCATTCCGGTGCCGCCGGCTCTTTTATTGGCGACCGCCGCCTTGACAACCTGCTGTAAATCGTTTTTTCCGGAAGGGCCTCCCGAATTAATCAAAGGTATCCTCCCCATATAACAATTGATGATCTGGTATCGAATTTGATCGATCAGATGCTCAGAGGTGAGTTTCTCATAAACCAAAGGATGCGTTTTCCCAAACTTGACAACCTCAAAACCTTTGTTGCATGTCGGCTGTTTCTGCTTAATCAGATCGGCTTCGATGGTAACACCAAGATGATTCGCCTGGCCGGTCAGGTCCGCGGAAGTTTCATAGTTTATCTTGTCTTTGCGGAAATCTTCGTTTCTGAGATAACACCATAAGACAGTAAACATACCCAATTCATGGGCTTGTTGAAAACAGGCGGAGACTTCTTCTATTTGACGTGTCGACTGGTCGGAACCAAAATAAATCGTCGCACCGACCGCCACGGCTCCAAGCGTGAACGCCTGTTCGACCGATGCAAACATTTTCTGGTCATAGGTGTTGGGATAACTCAACAATTCATTATGATTCAATTTGACGATAAAGGGTATCTTGTGAGCGTATTTCCGTGAAACAGCACCAAGCACACCGACTGTTGAAGCCACAGCATTGCAGCCGCCTTCAACGGCAAGTCTAACAATATTTTCAGGATCGAAGTACATCGGATTTGGCGCAAAAGACGCACCGGCGGAGTGCTCAATCCCCTGGTCCACCGGCAATATTGACAAATATCCCGTGTTAGCCAGCCGGCCATGGTCAAAAACCGACATCATATTTCTCATCACTGCAGGCGATCTGTCCGAAATAGAAAACACCCGATCAATAAAATCCGGCCCCGGCAAAGCAAGCTGCTGTTTATCCAACGTTTCACACGAATACTCCAAAAGGCCTTTTGCTTCGTCACCGAGAATTTCAATATTTTATCAACATTCATATATGACCCCTTTTTAATAAATATCGCGGTATATTCTGAGTATTTCACCAAAGGATGTCAAGTATTTTTATTATTCTTTTTTTTCGCGAATTCCCGGTCCAGGTTTGTAAACTATTTCAACAGAACTTGCCTGAAGACCTTTCTCCCCCTGCTCAGATGCAAATCGAACACCGGTACCTATTTTAATTTTTTCAAAATCATTGTGAAGCACAGAATTTTGATGAAAATAGATATCTTCTCCGGTATCGATCGTTTTAATAAATCCATATCCTCTGTCTTCGTATAATTGATTGACGATCCCCATCACCTGCTGCTGCGGATGGGATTTAGTATTCCGGTGCTGCCGATCGGTAAGTTCTTTTAATTGACGCTCGGCTGCGTTGAATGTTTTGGTAATCACCGTATGCAGGGGATCATGCATATCTCCCTCGCTCGCAGATTGTTTTGCCACCAGCTCGTGTGAAG
>CAZNET010000123.1:0-7185 GCA_964571885.1 uncultured Pirellulales bacterium | reverse complement strand
TCCCGGATCATCGATACCAAGCCAACCCATATCATCGAGCCAAAGTATATCGATCTTTCCATATCTTGTGAGTAATTCTTTTAACTGTCCAATCGTGTAGGCATAAAATCGTTCATAATCTTTTCGGTTTTGCTCGACACTGACTTTTGGTACTTCGTGAATTCTTGTAAAATCCAATGGAAAAGGAAAACCGGGGTAATGCCAGTCACGCGGTGAGAAGTAAAAACCAACACGTAGTCCATGTCTGCGACAAGCGTTCACATAGGGCGCTAACAGATCACGCCCTTGCATATACTGTCGTGTACTCATATTGCCATATTTTGAAGGCCATAAAGCGTAACCGTCATGATGTTTTGCAGTCAGGACAGCATAAGTAAAACCGGCCTGCTTTGCCGCGGCCATCCAGCGATTTGGATCGTAGTTAGCAGGATTGAACTTTTTGGCAAGTTCGTAATACCTGTTTGGGTCATCTTCAAATTCACCATATTTACCTATTGCCCATGGACGATTTTTTACCATCGCCCATGAGGGCTCCAGAGATTCAACACTATGAATTCCCCAATGAAGAAATAATCCTAAACCAGCTTGGGGAAACCACTGAGAATCCGGATGAGGATTTGGAAAGATTATCGAATCTTTTTGCCCTGAACGTAATAGTTTAACTGCTTGGTTATATTGATTCCTGTCAACCAAATAGCTCTCCATTGATCCATTAACCGTTGTGTATAATTGCCAGATTCCTGTCAAAATGAAAACAAGACAAACGGTTTTTTTCCTGCATTGCCGATAACAAGAAAAAAAAGAAATTTGATTGTTCATTTTTTTTACTTCCTTCAAATAAACTCATTATCTTAATTTACAATTACAAAAACCAAGGGCTACGCATCGGTCTTGAAAGAAGGCGATTTGCTTCAGAATCGTTAACAAAATGTTCTTTCTGCGGATTCCATCGAAGTTTACGTCCTAATTTAATCGCGATCAGACCAAGATGTCCTATCATTATGGATCGGTGAGCCACTTCTGCAGGAGCAACTGTTTGTGTTTGTTTATAAATACAATCCAAAAAGTTTCCTTTATGGTCATCGCTGCGGTAGAGATGTATCTCATTGGGGCCGATAGAAGAAGTCAGTATTGATTTTGGCTCAGCATCGATCATGCTGCGTGAGACAAATAACCAGCCTTCAGTTCCCTCAAAACGTATGCCAAGAGGAAATCCACCGGCGACTATCATCTTAAAACCTTGAGAGTATTTGCAGACAAATTCATAATCCTCAACTGTATTATAAAGGTGGTGGTTTGGATAAATACCTGCTCCTTCAATCTCCACTGGTGAAGCAAGTTCTGTTCCCATTGCCCACTGAGCTATGTCACAGTGATGACCGGCCCAATCGGTTATTTGACCTCCTGAATAATCTGTTATCCATCGGAAATCAGCGTGACATCGCCCGGGACAATAAGAAGCCCACGGAGCCGGTCCAAGCCAAGTGTCATAATCAAAACCTTTCGGCACAGGAGCAACTTCTGTGGAATTACCACGATAAGTTTTATTTTTAGGGGGTAGTGTAACCCTGACCGTATGCACATTTCCAATACGCCCATTTCGAATGAGCTCGCATGCATAACGAAACCGTTTTGAAGACCGCTGTTGACTGCCGGTCTGCCAAATGATTTTGTGTTTTTTAACCGCTTCACAAATAGCCCTTCCTTCTGCAATATTGTAGGCCAATGGCTTTTGACAAAATATATGCTTTCCTTCTCGGGCCGCCATGACGGCAATAATTGCATGCCAGTGATCGGGTGTGGAAATGCTGACCACATCAATATCCGATCTGGTAATCAAATTTCTGAAATCTCGATAACCTGCACAATTCTGATTACCGTAAGCCTGATTTACAATCTTAACACCGCGTTGACGATGTTCAGAGTCCACATCACAAACAACCACAACCTGCGCAGCTTTTTTGCTGAGAAAGGATTTTAAATCCCAAACACCTACCCCTCCAACCCCTATACATCCTACGGTTATCCTGTTACTTGGAGTAATTCTACCACTTTTACCAAATACTACAGTGTTTATAAAATACGGAAAACTGATTGATTTAATGGCAAGTTGACTTGAGTGTCTTAAAAACTGACGTCGATTAACATTTTCAGTCTCTTTCATAATATTCCCATTCTGTTTAGAGACTCAACAAACACTGCCTATTTTCAAACTGTTCTTAGATTATATATGCATCCAAACTAAAATAATTCTTTTGTTTAATGTTCTAATCGCATTATTTGTCCTTTTAGGCGAAACATCTGAACCGTAGCTTGTTCTTTTAGTATATAGCCTGTAATGTTTTGAAACCTTCAAAAAATACCACATCGTCAGATACAGCCTGTGAACACGGACCTACATTCGTCGTTCTTCCTGTCTTTTTCTTCCAGAGCATCACTTTGCTATCAATATCCACAGCGCATAAGTAAATGCCGAGTTTGCCACTGGCATAATACATCTTTGGTCCGCCCCCAGATGTCCTGAAATACAAAACACCATCAGCAACAGATGGACCAATATCAATGTCTGCTATAGCCCGTTGCCCTTTTTCTGTATCGAATTCCAGCTTTATCGAATCAATGGTTTGGCCGGTTTTTGAATCCAATATATAAATATGTTTACATCCTGGTGCTCCAAGGTAAATTCTCCCCTGATCGACAGCTATACGCGGATCCTCCTTTTCACAAAATTTTCTGCTCCATTTTTCCCTGCCGCTAACTGCATTTACAGCATAAAGCTTTTCACAAGATATATAGACCATGCCATCGGATACGGCGTAGTATCTGGCGCTGCTGCCGGTCTGGAAAAACCATTGACCTTCTCCGTTATTTATATTTACGGCCTGAACGCCTTTCGCCAATCCCACAAACGCGGTCTCATTAGAAACGGATGGCCCAGCCTGAGGGCGGTGTTTATTCCAATATCGCCAGATTTCATGCCCAGTCTCTGCATCCGCACAGTACATAAATCCATCGTCGCTGACAAAAATAATCCTTCCAGATTCAACAACCGGAGCAAAGCATGTATGTCCGCCTGTTTCAAACAACCAGCGTACTTGGCCGGTCTTAGCATCAAATGCGTATAAGATGTTTCCACCGCCAGCATATACCAGATGTTCGCTAACTGCCGCCGGACTCAAAGTACCGGCCGTCTGTGTTTTCCACTTCAAATCACCAGTACTTTTATCAATAGCGTAGAACATGCCCTCTCTGTCTCCGAAGTAAACAATCTCATCAGCCACTACCGGCGTGCTGGGATTGTTCCAGTCCTTTCCTTGCTCGTCCATCTCGAATTCCCATTTGACTCCATGATATTCTTTTACACCTGAATTCTTATATGAGCCTGTTCGACCCTTATCGCCGCGGTAAAACGCCTGACTGTGTGTTATTGCATGTTTGGCTTCATCTTTTTCACGATGATGGGTATGACCGACATATAATGGTACAACCACGCCGGTTTTTATCTTGGAAGCCACATCTCGTTTATAAACGTCACCAAGCCATAAAGAATGAGTTAAATTATCTCGCTTTTCCAATACCTGACATTCATAGCCATAATGGGGGCATGTCCAGGGATTTTGCATGACGTAAGAAAGCGACTGCTCGCCGTCCTCGCATACAAACGCCGGCACACCTTCAGAACCCGCATAGGGATATACAAGGCAACCCAGCAATTCGGTTCGTCCCCCGTCACGAGTTGTGATAACCGTCTTGGGTCCCTCATGTTTTAAACCCAGGATCCACAAGTCACTGCCTTTGTTTATAATATTTGTTTTGTCGAGGTGGGCCTCGCCATTCCAATGGCGCATCCACACTTTTTGATGGTCAAAAACCCAGCTGTGTTTTACCTGATCTTCCACAAAGAGTTTGCCGGCTTTGGAACCCACAACATTTCGGTATGTCTGCTGTAACGGACCAGCGATATTCTGTAGCACTAATGTTTGTGATGAAGCATGTTCCACGAAAACATGATCCACACGAGGAGCCGGCCCAAACCGTTCGATCACCACAACATTTGGTTTGCCGTCTTCGATTCGAAAGACCGGTTTGCCGCCGCAGTCTCCTTCCCACAGCGGCGGTCCCGGCTTGCCAAAGTCGGCCATAATCGCTGAATCCATACCCATCAGCCGTTGGATATTCCCACGTACAATAATGGTTTTCTTGACTTTGTAGATACCGTTCGGAAAATAGACTGTAGATTTGCCTGAATCGATTGCCTGTTGAATCGCATCCGACCAGTCGTCAATCTCATCCGGCGATTGACCCTCTGGTATCTTTATATAATCTCTGACACTGACCCAGTCCTTCTCCAGATCGCCTCGCGGCAATACAGGGGTTTCCTCGATTGGCAAGTTTAATGACTTTTTCGAAGCGCCCGGTAAAGTGGTCAGTACCGAATGAGAGACGAACTCTTCTATCCTACCTCCAGGAACATTTAAGGTAGTGTTGCCGTTGACGCTGCGAATGGCTAGACCGTAACCGTCTACAGCAACATTACGGACAAACAGAGCCGCGCTGTTATGGTTTTCGATGGCAGGAACGTCAGGATGGCCCCCGCGAAGCTCTGAATCAATCAAAACCACAAATGCCTCTTTTTCAAGGTTCACCAATGCGGTAACCTGATTCTGACTATGCAGCTTGCGTATGGCTAAGGGTAGCCGTTCATTTAACAGTGCGACTTTCTTCTGGTTCTCCAGTTCAATATGCTCCAGAACCATGTTAAATGCATCTGTATTGATTGAACGGATACCTATGTCAAATCCTTCGACCCGTACATGCTTGATCAAACCGGGCCCCGCACCGCCGTCCGAAAGCTGCAAACCTGCTACACCGATCCCTTCGGGATCACCGGAGCGAATAAGTACGTCTGCTACCGCTCCCTCATTGCTTGTATGATAAAGCATACCGACTGCCCCGGGATTACTCTTACCGGTGTCAATGGTGAGGTGATGTACCGAATTCCAGAAATCTGAACCCCCTTTATGGTTCGATGCCTCAAGAACCCACTTGGGTTTATCAGCATCCTGGTAGCCTGGACAATTGTCCTTAAGTTTCAGGATTGTCCGGTCGCGGCTTTGCCCCTGGATCACCTTGGCAATGCCTGATATCTTGACGGTATCGCTGACAAGATACGTTCCATCCGGAAGATAAACGAGTGCTTTGTGCCCCCAGACCTTTTGCTTGGCCGCTAGAAGCGCTTTATTCAAAGCCTCAGTGTCATCGGTGACACCGTCGCCTTTTGCGTTATATGGCGGCTGAGTGACATTAATCATAGGCCCGTCTGGAGGAAGAGGATAGCTCCGGGAGGGGGAAGCTGATGAGCTGCATCCTATTAAGATTGACACAATTAACGGGAGTAAAAGGTTGGTCTTCATTGTGGGCCCTTTCGTAATAAAGTTTTTGTAGGATCCAGAGTGTAAAAGATACTTCCAATAGTATTGCTATCCTATTGTTTGTCAAGAGTCAAAGCTTGAAAAGCAGGTATATTTAAAAAAATCATATATTTCTCACTAAGAAAGAAGTATAAACCGTTGGTAGTATCAATAGTCAAAAAATCCAAATTTATTTTCATTTTAGTTCATTTGATATAATGACCAAGATGCTTTTTTTTATCTCTTAAGATATAAAATCGCGAAGTAAAGAACTACGGGTTTACACCCTTAGTTCTTTACTTATATATCAAATCATTATGACAAGCCAATAAAACTTGAAAAAGCAGCGGCCCTTGCCTACATGAGCAAACCAAATTTTTGCAGATATTTTAAGCAGATTACCGGTAAAACTTTTGTGACTTTCTTAAATGAAATACGAATCGGCAAAGCATGCAATTTCCTTGTTGAAACTGATATGAACATAACCGAAATTTGCTTTCGCTCAGGATTCAATAATCTGTCAAATTTTAACCGACAATTCTTAAAATATACCAAACTCACTCCACATGATTATCGCAAGGAATTAATGAGTAATATTTGAAAAGACGATACAAATTTTAATTTTATCATATCCTTTGAAGTGAAGTTAAAAAGATTACTCACATTATACATTCAAATACACTTTGCTATTCTAAGTGAGAATTTATTCCATTTGGATTATCCTTCTGAAATTACATTTTAGAACGAAAATCGGATTAGTTAATCAAACATGGAAGGCACACACAAAATATCAGGTTAAAAAATTAGTGCAGAATTGATGCAGCGGGATTTTACAACAGCCGACAAAAAAACCGAAAATTGTAACCCATTGTCGACTCATAACTTAACGAATGGGCAGGGGCGGATTTGAACCGCCGACACACGGATTTTCAGATTGTTCGCCCAAAAGTAATAAAACCAACCTTAAGCCTTTTAACAATAAAAACTTAAACTTCAAGGTTCGCCATGCTTCAAACAAACGAATTGCCAAAATATTGCCAGCATACCCCGAACTGCAGGATTTGATCGAGGCCTGGCCGAAGCTTCCGGGACAACTCCGTGATGCAATTATGAAAATGGTCAAGTGACAAATGAAACAGGATATTATCATTCCGGCGGCGGCTGTTCGAGACAAACGGCTCTCAATGACCGAGGCCGTTTACCTTTGTCTGATCGCGGGCCTGGGTGAGAGCTGCTCGATGAGCAACTCGGATTTCGCCAGGTACTTTGATGTAAAGAGGCCGGCAGCGGTGGAGATCCTGGGCAAGCTGCGGAAAAAAGGATTCATTCGATCGAGCGAAAAGAAAAAAGGCGGGATGGTGATCCGGCGTACCATCGAGATCATCGACGGCCAGGCCCGGAAATACCTGCACAAAGATAATAAGCTGAGCTTACCTACTAAGCAGCGGGCCAAACGGAAAAGGAAGAAACATAAAATAAGCTACGCACGCCAGGAGTCCAGTTATGGGAAAGTTATTAAAAGTTAGACCGGATTCGACGGTCTGCAGCGGCTGCGGCTGTGAGCTGCAGCCCAAAGAGATCGGCAGCGGTGATTTTGTTCGTTGGATCCAGCTTACAGAATGCCCGGCCTGCGAATCGGCCCGGCTGGAGAAAGAAGAACAGACGAGACAGCGGGAAGCCCGTAAGCGGGCGATCCTGGGAATGATCCGGTCCGAGATCCCGCCGCACTACAAACGGGCCGCAGCCGATGACGTGGCTCCTGCATTGTGGTCAT
>CAZNET010000122.1:0-7208 GCA_964571885.1 uncultured Pirellulales bacterium | reverse complement strand
AATAAATCGGCCCGGCGGATGTACGGCTATAGTGAAAATCAGGCGCTGAAGATGAATATTACCGATCTGGTGCCGGAAGATAAAAAAAAAGATACGCTGGAAATCATCGAGAGAACTCAAAAAGCAGGCGTTGCTCCTTCTTTTGAAACGAAAAGACTCACCAAGGACGGCCGACTCCTCAATGTATGGATTACAGTTACTCCTCTGCTTGATTACAAAGATGATGTGGTCGCCTTAGCCTGCCTTGAGCGCGATATTACGGAAGTTAAAAGCGTTGAAATGGAATTGCGTCAAGCACAAGCCAATTATCATGAGATATTCGACAAGGCCAACGACGCCATTTTTGTACATGACATTCAAACCGGACAAATACTCGATGTTAATGCGAAAATGCTTGAGATGTGCGGCTATCGCTATGATGAAAGTCTCAAGCTGACTGTCGAGGATATCAGCCTCGGTGAATCCCCCTACAGCCAAAAAGAAGCCGTGAAATATATACAACAAGCCGCAGAGGGAACTCCTCAGCTATTCGAATGGCTATGCAAAACCAGTAACGGCAGACATTTCTGGGCTGAGGTGAGTCTGAAAAAAGCCGTCTTTCGCGGCGCTGAAAGGGTCATTGCGGTGGTGCGCGATATCAATGAAAAAAAGAAGGCCGAGCAGTTGATGCTGGCCAGCGAAGAGAGGTTCCGCGCGACTTTCGAACAAGCCGCCGTCGGGATCGCTCATGTCGCACTAAATGGAAGATTTCTGCGTGTGAATCAAAGATTATGTGAGATTCTCGGCTTTTCAAAACAGGAAATGCTCCAGCGGACCGTTCAGGACATCACCTATCCGGATGACCTGCAGATTGACAAAGATCTGGTTCGCCGAATATTGGAAGGCAAAATAGACAATTATTCGATAGAACAAAGATGCTATCATAAAAACGGACATGTTATCTGGATCAATCTGACTGTTACATTACTCAGAGATCAACAAGGCGAACCCAAATTTTTCATCTCCGTGGTGGAAGATATTACTTCACGCAAGCAAATCGAGGATGCTTTAAAGCAGGAGGTTTTACAGAAATCCGCCATCCTGCGGGGAATGAACGAACACATGATGTACCAGAATCTCGACAGGGAAGTGGTCTGGGTCAACAAGGCCGCCGCTCAAACCGCAAAACTGCCGATGGAGCAAATCGTCGGAAAAAAATGCCATCAGATCTGGTACAAATGCGATACCATTTGTCCCAATTGTCCGGTTGAAAAAGTAAAAAGGACCGGCCAGCCTGTGAAAGGAGAAATAACCACACCCGACGGACAGATCTGGTCCGTCAGAGCCTATCCCGTTAAAGATGAACAGGAAACGATCCAGGGAATTGTTGAGATCGCCTTGAATATTACCGAGCGGAAAAAATCAGTGCAGGCCTTGAGACAAAGCGAAGAAAAATTCAGGCAGTTTTTTGAAAATGAACCTGAATACTGTTATATAGTCTCCAAAAATGGTGAAATTATCGACATCAATTCATCGGCCCTGAGGATGCTCGGTTATCAAAAACAGGACATTCTCGGAAAACCGATAACCATGATTTATGCTGATCCGTCAATGAACAAACTTAAAAAGCTTTCTGAAATACGCCTGCGGACGGACCGCATCACCGATCAGGAAATGAGCGTTATCACAAACAGCGGCGAGAAACGCTATGTGCTTTTAAGCGAAAGTAATGTCAAAGATCAGTTCGGTACTATTTTATATTCCATCTCCGTCCAGAAAGATATTACAGAAACAAAACAAGCCGAAAAAGACCTCTTGGATTATCAGAAACGCCTTAAAGCCCTGGCGTCTCAGCTTTCTCTGGCCGAAGAAAGAGAACGCAGACGTATCGCTACCGAACTGCATGACCAAATCGCTCAGTCACTGGTTATTTCAAAAGTACAGATCGAATCTCTGGCTCAATCCGGACAGTTTACAAAAGACAAAGTTGTCGAAATTGCAAAATCACTTGATTCGGTCATACAGCAAGTTAGATCATTGACATTTGACCTTGGTTCGCCTATACTATATGAATTAGGATTTGAAGAAGCCGTGGCGGAATGGCTTGACGAGCACGTGCACGATCAATACGGCATTGAGACCGAGTTCATCGACGACGGTATCGTAAAACATCTCGATGACGATATCAGGGTGTTGCTTTTCCGCACGGTCAGAGAATTGCTGATTAATGTGGTCAAGCATGCGAAAGCTGAAAAGGTGACGGTTTTAAGCAAGGCCGAAAATGGAAATATTTTTATCGAAGTCAAGGACAATGGAATTGGATTCGACAGCTCAGAAGTCAACCCGATGCCTGACAGAAAAAAAGGGTATGGATTGTTTAGTATCAGAGAACGCCTTGAACACATGGGAGGTTCGATGGAAATCTTTTCTCAACCTCAAAAAGGCTGTAAGATTATTGTTACCGCTCCGATGCGTCAAAGTCAGACAACCATGGAAAGACGAGTATGAAGCTATTAAAATTACATCGCGGCACCTGCTGTAAATGGTGCCTGATTTTTCTTTCACTTTTTTTCACTGTTACAACGGCGTCAGGCCAAAACACACCGCCGGCCGGAAAGAAACGGTATAATGTGCTGATTCTGAATTCCTATCATAAGGGATATTTCTGGTCAGATACCATTATGGAAGCGATCGAACGCGAATTTAAGCATTATGATCTCGACACAGAACTTTATATCGAATACATGGATATAAAAAGGAATGGAAACCGGATTTCCGAGTATTTTCCGAATTATTACAGAGCAAAATACAAAAATATAAAGATCGATGTCATTATTTCTTCCGATGAAGACGGACTATTATTCATTCAACAATACCGGGAGGAATTGTTTCCGGAGATTCCGATTGTTTTTTGCGGTATTTTCAAGGGGAGGCTGGGCGAATTCGACCTGGAAAAACAATCCAACATCACCGGTGTCGTTGAAATTCATAAAGTCAAGTCCACCGTAGAACTGGCTTTACGGCTTCACAAGGGAGCCAAAAAATTAATGATTGTCTCGAATATTGACAATAACGAATATTTCAAATCGCTGATAACCGAGCATAAGGATGTAAGCGTCGAAAATATCATCGTATCGCGGTTAAATCGGGCACAGTTCATAGATCGGCTTCAACAGATATCGAAAGATTCGGTTGTTTTTTTATCGGGCGCTTCACGGGACCTTGAGGGGAATATTTATAAGATAAAGCCGGGAACGGAGTTGATAAGAAAAAACTGCAATGCTCCAATTTATGGAATCGGTCTTCTGCGCCTTGGGCACGGCATTGTGGGCGGAAATATAACCGACGCGGAAGGACAGGGGATCATTGCCGCTCAACTGGCCGCCCGTATTTTACGGGGTGATCATGTCGATGATATCGAAATTGTACATGACGTAACAGACAATTATATGTTCGATTATAATCAACTGAAATACTTCGGTATTGCCGAATCGGCGCTTCCCAAAACCCGTACCATTATCAATAAACCTGTTTCTTTTTATGATCAAAATAAAAAATGGCTGTTCCTGATCGCCTTTATTGTCTCCGGACTAACCACGATCGTGATTGTTTTATTGATCAATATCCTCAAACGAAAGAAGGCCGAAAACGAATTACACAAAGCCAAAGGTCAACTTGAAGCAAAAGTGGAAGAAAGAACCTGCGAATTGATAACCGCCAACGAACAGCTCAAAGAAGAAATTCATGAACGCCGGCTTGCTCAGAATAAATTACTGGATTATCAAAAACAGTTGAAATCGCTGGCATCCGAGTTATCCCTGACCGAGGAAAGAGAACGACGCAGAATTGCGACGGAACTGCACGATCGCATCAATCAGTCCTTAGTCATCTCAAAAGTGAAACTGGATTCTTTGCGAGAAACCATCCCTGTCGGCGACACGGCCGAAACCATAAAAGATGTCTGCGAACTACTTGATAATACGATACAGGATACAAAATATCTAACGTTCGATTTGAGCTCTCCCATTTTGTATGAATTAGGATTTGAAGCTGCGGTTTCCGAATGGCTCAACGAGCAGATCGAACAAAAGCATGGGATCAAATCCATTTTCAAAGACGATGGACAGGCAAAAGAACTGGATGAAGATATCCAGGTATTATTGTTTCGAACGATTCGTGAATTGCTCATTAATGTTGTCAAGCATTCCAGTGCCGAACAAGTAAGTGTTTTCAGTGAAAAGGACAATGGATTGATAAAAATCAGCGTGGAAGATAACGGTGTCGGTTTCAATCCTTCCGAAGTCACCGGCACACCGGGCAGGAACAGCGGATTCGGTTTGTTCAGTATCCGGGAACGCTTAGAACATTTAGGCGGATATATCCGCATTGAATCCGAATGCGGACAAGGTTGTAAGGTTATTGTTACCGCACCGCTAAAGAAAAACCAAGAATCACAAGGGGAATAAAATGAGTGTCAGAATATTACTGGTTGATGATCATGGAATCATTCGCGAAGGTTTGTGTTCTCTTATCGAGAAACACGAAGATATGGAAGTTGTCGGCGGTGTCGAGGACGGCCGAAAAGCGGTTCAGGCGGTAAGGGATATGGCCCCCGATATTGTTATTATGGATATCACCATGCCGAATTTAAATGGAATGGAAGCAACCCGGCAGATCGTGAAAGAATATCCGAATACACGAATTATTGCCTTTTCAATCCATTCCAACCGGCGATTTGTCACCGATATGCTTCAGGCGGGAGCTTCGGGATACGTACTGAAGGAATGTATGTTTGACGAACTCGTTCAGGCCATCAAAGCGGTCTCCGAAGGAGGAACCTATCTAAGTCCGCGTATTACCGGTGTGGTGATTGACGATTATGTAAAAAGATTATCCATCCCAACGACCGAAAACAAACCGGTTATATTGACCGACCGTGAAAATGAGGTGCTTCAGCTACTCGCCGAAGGCAAATCGACTAAGCAAATTGCCCTTGCCTTGCATGTCAGCCCGAAAACCATTGAGGCCAACCGAAGACAGATCATGAACAAACTCAACATTCACAGTGTCGCCGGCCTGACTAAATATGCTGTCAGAGAAGGGCTGACTTCCCTCGAATCATGATACAGCGATTATAGTGCATTTATAATCGCCGATAGGCTTTTCGAAGCTCAAAATTAGGATTTGCCTATCGACCAAAGACTCACCTTGGACCGAATAAATCAATATAAGCAGGTCATCTGCTTTTTATATGTATATTGTCTTGCCGAGGATATGAAGAATGACAGGGGGGTTTTGGGGGAACTTTTTTTATTTTACCTAGATTAGCTTTTTTCCTTAAAGATTTTACTTTCGGTGCCTCGTATGATTCTTCTGATATTCTCTTTGTGCCTTAGAATAACCAGAAACGGTATGGCGACCGCAGCGATATACAAAGGCCAAAGTTGTTCAAATGTCCAGGCCTTCAAAATGATTGTCATGATAAACAGCACGATCGGAAAAGCGATTGATGCGATCATCGAAGCCAGCGAAATATATCTGCTGATTAAAACCGATACCAGCCAGACAATAAAAGCAAATAGAGAAGGCAGTGTGAAATACGGCCAAAGTCCAAGGCCGACTCCAAAACTGGTGGCGACGCCCTTACCTCCCCGAAAGCCCAGATAGACGGGAAACACATGGCCCAGAACCGATGCGACGGCTGTCAGCAAAACCAGTATCAGCTCAAATGCGTTTGAAAACTCGCAAAGCAACTGAACTGAGATAAATACCGGTGTAAAACCCTTCATGACATCGAGAAAGAAACAGAAATAGCCCCATCTTTTATTTAAAGCTCTCGATAAATTCGTCGCTCCGATATTGCCGGATCCAACCTCTCGCAGGTTGATCCCGTGACATTTGGCAATAATATAAGCGAACGGAATCGACCCTGCCAGGTAAGCGAACAGTATGAACAGCACATATTTCATTTTTTTACTGATACCCCTAAAACAAGTCCTCCAATATCGTATCACCTGCTGAAATCTCTTTACTTTTCGCTGATTATACCTACAATCTTGAAAAAAATCGACTGTTATATGAAGAATTGGTTCTCACATACATGATACCTGTTTTAATGTACCACCGGATAGGTACGCCGTCAAAGACGAATACTTCCAAAGGGCAATATGTGCCCGTGAGGCTGTTTCGCAGACAGATGGCGTATTTATACGAACATGGCTATCGAACGATCAAAACCGACGACTTTCTTCACATAAAAGAAGATAACAATGCTGAAAACAACAAATTAATATGTCTGACATTTGATGACGCCTATAAAAGTATGTACGATCATGCGTTTCCGATATTACAAGAATATGGTTTTACCGCCATTGTTTTTGCGGTGTCGGATTATATCGGAAAGCAAAATCGTTGGGATCGGGATAATTACGAGCCAATCATGGAACATTCCCAAATAAAAAATTTGATCGCCGGCGGTTTTGAGGTCGGCTCGCATTCGCTGTCTCATCGGCCGTTGATTGACTTAAGTGACGATCAAATGCACAAAGAAATCGTCGACTCGAAACAACATCTTCAGTGTCAGTTTGACTGCGAGGTTAATTCGTTTTGTTATCCTTACGGCGCTTTCAATAAAAAAATAATCGATCTGGTCAAACAGCATTACAAAATCGCGTTTTCAACAAAAAAGGGTTTCAGTGACATCAAATCCTTTGCCCTGCCGAGGATCGATATTAATAAAGATAAAATCATGCCCGTGTTCATACTCAAACTCTGGGAGGCAAAATGGAAAACATAACCATCAGCGGCTTTACGTTTGTCAGCAGAGCGATCGAACTGGATTTTCCCGTGGTCGAATGCATCAAGGCGATGCTGCCGATCTGCGATGAATACATTGTCAATGTCGGCCTGCCCGACGACGGCACGCTTGACCTTATCCGTTCGATTGACGATGACAGGATCAAAATTATCACGACACCCTGGTATCCCAAGCAGATCAGAAAAGGAGGCTGGCGTTACGACCAGTTTGCTGACATTCCTTTATTTAGCTGCAGCGGCGACTGGATCTTTTTCATGCAGTCCGACGAATTGGTGCACGAAGACGACCTGCCGATCATCAAAAACGCCGTCAAGAAATACCATAACGATCTCGACGTCGAAGGGCTTGTGCTTCACTATTATCAATTCTACGGCCGCTACGATTACTGCAGAACCGACCGCGTCTGGCCCGA
>CAZNET010000121.1:6719-7268 GCA_964571885.1 uncultured Pirellulales bacterium | reverse complement strand
GATACCGCTTACTTCGAGGATGTTACCAATGCGCTTTTCGAGCTTGACGATCGAAATACCGATACCGTTCGGCCTGCACGGATGGCGGCTGGCAAAAACACCGTGAGATTTATCGTCCAAAAACGTCGGCCGCGATAATATGACCTCGCCGGCCCTGTCGAAAATATAAAAAAGAATAATATGCGAAAACCCCTCAATGGTCTCCAGTCCCGGCTCGTATTGTTCGAAGACTTCGACTCGGCCTTTGCCTTCGGGTTTGGCCGCGCCCTGAAACGGACATTGCTCCTTCGTCTTATAAGGCGAACAAATCGTGCCGATCTGCTGAATTTCAAACGTCATCTGTAACCTTTTCGGCCTAATCATGAATCAACTATACGATTCAATATCGTAAAGATATTTTCAAAATGCCGCAATTTAATTTTCCGGCGGCCGGCGTCAAATGGAGTAGTCGATCGGCTGTGGTTCGTCGCCGACCTCATCAGGATATTGCGATTCCTCGGCTTTTCCCGCGGCGATCAGGGCCCGGTAGAAACACCAGCCCAAACCGAC
>CAZNET010000121.1:997-6709 GCA_964571885.1 uncultured Pirellulales bacterium | reverse complement strand
ATGATCAGAAAAATAACGGTCAGGATAATGTACGAGACGCCGCTGAGACCTTCGTGAACACGGGTGATTTTTTCCCGGGCCTGAGTTTGTCGAGTGAACGCAAACAGGCGCATTGCCACGGCTGCGCTGATGTCCATCGCGGCGATAACGCCCCCCCAGCGGGCGAACCATGTCACCTGGGTCTGGTCGGTATTGTGTTTTTCGCAGACAATGTGACTTGAAATGATGGCCACAATACCGCCCGTGAGCAGCGTATAAAACACCCGGTTTTCAAGAGCATCGTTCAATCGACCGGCCGCGAGAGAAACAATGAAAAAAATAAACGGGGAAGCGGCGACAACGAAACTTACGATCCCGCCGATTTGGCCAGTCATCGGTAATTGTGCCTTCGGTCTTTGCTGCGGATCGAAGTGTCCCTTCATCAGGCTGAACAGTAAAGACAAAATCGGAGCGGCACCGACAACGGCAAAACCAACACAATTCGAAAGGATCCATTTGCCGGACGGATCGATGAAAAGCCCCTGTTCGTTATTGACATCGTCGAATAACTGCCAGAAAAACAACGTACCGAGAATGACCGGGATAACAAATCGGATCAGGTACTCCCACCATTTGCCCAGTGCCCAGTCGCTTCGGCTGTTAGCGTGACGCCGCAGGATGCCGATCCGCCACAGCCAGCCCAGGACAACGCACTCGAGCAATCCCATGAACGCGATACCCCATGTGCCGTTAATGAAGCCGTCGATGGTCCCCAGCCAGTTCAATCCGCCTTCGGTGATATAAACGAATCCGGTCGCCAGGCCTGTCAGACTCATCACGATAAGCACAACCGAGCGGTTCCAGCCGGTCTTATCGACAATGCTGGCCAGGATCGATTCGGTAATCGAAAACGCCGAATCGATACCCAGTGTCACCAGGGCAAAGAAGAAAATAAAACTGAACCACGCCGAATACGGCAACTGCGCCAAGGCGTAGGGAAACGCGACAAAGGCAAGAGACGGCCCGCCCCTGGCGACATTTTCCACGGCGACCGGGTGACCGGCCTGCTGCGTGGCAAAGGCCATGCCTCCCAGGGTCGCGAAGACCGCCAGACCCGCGACGAAACTGGTCGCGAAATCCGCCAGACCGATGATCGCCGCATTATTGTTGATGTCACTTTTGCGGTGCAGAAAACTGGCATAGGTCAGCATGACACCGAAAGCCAGGCTCAGCGAAAAGAACACCTGCCCGAACGCATAACGCCAGGTAATCGGTTTTGCCAATTCGGAGAAATCCGGATCGAGATAATAGGCCAGCCCCTGCATACTGCCTTCGAGCGTCAATCCTCTGATGGCCAGCAACAGCAGCATCAGCCACGGCAGCGGCACGGTCAGCCAGACGATCTTGCCGACCAGCTTAACGCCCCGAAAAATACACACGTACATTGTCAGCCAGGCGACGATCAAAGGCAGCACAAGATTCGACCTGAGCGAACCAAGCCTAACGCCTTCCTGAAAACCGAGATATTTTAAAAAGAAAAAATCGTTAGCGTTTTTCACCCCTTCAAGCCCCTCGCCGGCCCAGGGCAGTTCGCCGCCGTTGAACATCCCGGCGATGCTGTAGCCGAGATAGCTGAAACAATACGCCAGGATCACCGGATAATAAGTGATGATGACAAAGGCCAGAATGATCCCCCACCAGCCGACGATCTCCATTTTTTTATTTCCGCGACGAAACGCATCGGGAGCCGCCCGCTGGGTGAAATGGCCGAGGCTGAACTCCAGAATCAGCAGCGGAATGCCCACGACGAACAGCGCCAGGATATACGGAATCAGAAAAGCCCCGCCCCCGTAACTGTAGAGCTTATAAGGAAATCCCCACAAATTTCCAAGCCCCACGGCAGACCCTACCGCCGCCAAGATAAAACCTCCCCGTGACCCCCAGCTCTCTCTTTGCTCTTCTAATAATTCAGCCATATATGAAAAATTTTTATTCTATATCCAAAAGTTTCAATACATCACGCTCGATGATATTTCGGATTTCTCCGCGGGGAACGGCCGGCAGCATTTGATCGCCGATCAGTTTATTAAAACCAAGAAGCGTCTCGATACATTGGCCGGGCTGGCGATAAGGGAAACCGCTTCCGAAAAAAAGCTTGTTCAACACGGAGGCTTCATAACAATTAAGCACCGTGTTATAAACCTGCCAGCTTTTCGCAGGATCGATCGTCAGGTCGGCATAAACATTCTTATGTTTTGTGATCATGGCGATGGTCTGGTCGGTGAAAGGCCAACCCATTCTACCGATAATGATCTTCAGCGAGTCAAACGCCCTGGCAATCTCATCGATCAGAAAAGGTTGAGAAAAACTCAAAACCGGCTGTGTCGAGGAACCGCACTGATTGTCAAAAAAAACCGGCAACGACAATTCCTGTGCGATTTCATAAAACTGCATCGCCCTGCTGTGACAGGGATGAAAGCCGCTGGCCGAACAATACACAACGATTCCCTTCAGTCCGAGTTTGTCTTTAAGATCTGCGACCGAGGATTTATCGATGCGGTCCTCAACAGGATTGACGACGGCAAAACCAATCAGTTTATCCCGGTATTTCTTGATGTAATGAGAGACGGCCGCGTTTGCCTGATCACTGCTGGTTTGATGACCGGCTAGGATAATACATTTATCCACCGATTGATCGCAGGCAAGCTGCTCCGCGGTTTTATACTCGGCACCGTCAAATTTTAAATGTGTATGGCAATCAACTATCATAATAATATTTTTAACTATCCCAGTGTTAGTAACTTCTGGTAAATATTAGCCCGTAATAAGGTTGTCGTCAAGAATAAATCCTGGCAGATCGAGTAAATGAAATGACCGATTTTGTTCTTTCAGAAAAAGCTTTTCTTGACGATTAATGTTCAAATCGATACTATTTTGGAAAAATTATTAACTTTTCAATAAGGACCTGTAATGGATTGCCCGGCATGCCGAGAAGCGATGATAACATTGGAACTGTCCGATGTGGAAATAGACTATTGCCAGAACTGCGAAGGAATCTGGCTCGACCACGGGGAGCTTGAAATGCTTCTCAGCGATCCGGCCAAATCGAAGATATTGATCCATTCATTTGAGATTTTTCAAAATTGTCAGGAAAAACCGAGAAAATGCCCGATTTGCCTGAAAAAAATGGAAAAAGTCCTGGTTGGCAAAAAAAATCCCGTTCTTCTGATTGATCGTTGTCCCAAAGGCGACGGTTTATGGTTCGATAAGGGGGAATTGGAGGACATCATCGAGCGGGCTGAGCTTGATGAAGAAAACAAAATTTCACAAATATTGGCCGATATGTTCGGCAAAGAATAAAAAATTGAAAAAAATATCAAATTAATGTAATATTTTTGTGTCGTTGCGGTATCACTATTTATAGAGATCCGATACAGGATACCCGAATGAAATCAACAAAATTAATAACGGCCTTAGTAATAAGTAGTATTTTTACGGGCTGCCAATTAAATGGAAAATATGGAGACGCTCATATGTCAGTAACAAAGGAATCTTTCGGCAAAACAAATGGAAAAGAAGTATACAGCTATACATTAAATAATGGAAACGGGATTGTAGCCAAACTGATCAACTACGGTGCGATCCTTACGGAACTGCATTTAACCGATAAAAACCAAAACGTTAAAGATGTTGTTTTAGGCTATGATAACCTGCAAGATTATATTAATGACGACGCTTATCTCGGTGTTATCGCCGGAAGATACGCGAATAGAATCGCAAAGGGCAAATTCACATTAAACGGCGTCGAATATACGCTTGCCACCAACAACGGCCCCAACCATCTACACGGCGGAAACAAGGGCTTCAGTAAAGTCGTCTGGGATGCTGAGCCTCTTGAAACTGAAGAAGGTCCGGCCGTTAAATTCACTTATCAAAGCAGAGACGGCGAGGAAGGATATCCCGGCAATCTGACGGTCTCGGTAACTTATATTCTGAATTATGACAATGAATTGAAAATTTATTACGAAGCCCAAACCGATAAAACAACGGTGATCAACCTGACCCATCATAGCTATTTCAATCTCGCAGGACACGACAGCGGGAATATTCTCGGGCAATTTTTAACCATTAACGCGGATCGGTTTACAGAGGTTGACGATACGTCTATCCCGACCGGTCAATTAATCGGCCTGAAGGGATCGGCGATGGATTTTACCGCAGGCAAAAAAATCGGGCAGCATATCGACGAAGTAAAAGGCGGTTACGACCATAATTATGTTCTGAATAAACCCGCTCCGGGACAGGCCTCTCTGGCGGCCAAGGCTTATGATTCTCAAACCGGTCTCGCGATGGAAATTGTTACAACCGAACCGGGAGTTCAGTTTTATACCGGTAATTAT
This sequence comes from uncultured Pirellulales bacterium, assembly GCA_964571885.1. Taxonomy (GTDB): domain Bacteria; phylum Planctomycetota; class Phycisphaerae; order Sedimentisphaerales; family Anaerobacaceae; genus CAZNET01. Next base: position 2,330 of record CAZNET010000121.1, on the reverse strand, counting down.
CTCAATAACATCAAAGGCAAAGCCGGCACTGTGTACGATAAGCACGCAGGATTCTGTCTGGAAGCCCAGCATTTTCCCGATTCACCGAATCATCCGGAATTTCCGACGACGGTTTTGAATCCCGGCGAAACATATACGCAATTAACAGTCCATAAATTCTATATCGAGTAGATGGTTTGATTTTATTCATCAGTCTATTTTAGGAGAGTAAAAATGGCCGTATCCGGAACGTTGATAACATTAATCATTTTGGGCGCACTGGTTTTGGTTGTAGTCGGCTTAGCGGTATCGATTTACAATACGTTAATTCGGCTGCGAAACCAGGTTGATAACGCCTGGTCGCAAATCGATGTGCAACTGAAACGAAGACATGACCTGATTCCCAATCTGGTCGAGACCGCCAAAGGATACATGCAACACGAACGAGAGACGTTCGAGGCGATAACCAAGGCCCGCAGCGAGGCGATGGGCGCAAAATCGGTAGCAGAAGCTTCCAAGGCCGAAGGCGCACTCGGTGAAGCTTTGAGTAAATTCCTTCTTGTGGTTGAGAACTATCCGGACCTCAAGGCCAATCAAAATTTTCTGTCACTGCAGGAAGAATTGACAAGTACCGAGAATAAAATTTCATTCGCCAGGCAAAGTTATAACGACCAGGTGCTTTTCTTCAACAACAAAATTCAGATGTTCCCATCCAATATCGTGGCAGGGATGTTTAATTTCGCAAAACGTGATTTCTTCGAGGTCGAGGATGAAACTCAGCGTGAGGCTCCGAAAGTAAGTTTTGCTTGATCGGGTATCAACTATGTGGGAACTGATTCGTGTCAACAAGAGAAATTCCATGATCTTGTTGTTTGTCATGGCCGCGGTATTAATTTTTCTGGGTATGATCCTCGGTTATTTCTGGCTTGGCCCCGGGGGAGCGTTCTGGGGCATTATCATCGCTTTGGTCGTCTGGTCGATCATGACATTATTAAGTTTTTCCGCCGGCGACCAGATTTTGTTGAGCGCCAGCCGAGCCGTTCCGGTAACGCATGACGTTCACCCCCAATTATTTAATGTCGTCGAAGAAATGAAACTGGCAGCCAATCTGCCGGTGATGCCGAAAATATATATCATTAACGATCCGGCTCCCAACGCTTTCGCGACGGGAAGAAATATTCAGAACGCTTCAATCGCCGTTACCGCAGGTCTTTTAGGCCGATTAAACCGCGATGAATTACAAGGTGTGATCGCTCATGAAATGAGTCATATACTGCACAGGGATATCCTTTTTGTCACGATCGCAGGCATTATGCTTGGAACAATCGTTTTACTGGCAGAAGTTTTTTTTCGC
>CAZNET010000121.1:0-987 GCA_964571885.1 uncultured Pirellulales bacterium | reverse complement strand
TTTACAGCTCCTTGGGCTCGTCGCGGAGAAGGTGTTCATCAGGCGGCAAAAACGCAGGACAAGCTTATATCTTAATCGCTGTGATCGCTATCATCGCTGCGATTTTAGCGCCTTTAATGGCTCAATTGCTGTATTTCTCATTGTCGAGAAGACGTGAATATCTGGCCGATGCCGGTGCTGTGCGGCTGACGCGATATCCCGAAGGCTTGGCAAGCGCTTTGGAGAAAATCACAAACGATCCGGCACCGCAGCTCAGAAGCGCGAACAAAGTTAACGCGCCGATGTTCATTATCAATCCGTTTAAGAAAAAAAATAAGATGAAGCTGTCCGATCTGACAAGCACCCACCCGCCGATCTCAAAGCGAATACAAATTCTCCGCAGCCTGTCGGGGGCTTCTTATAAAAATTACTCAGATGCCTTTTCGAATACAACCCATTCAAAAACAATTGTTCCCACATCGGCCCTGTCACAGGAATCCGTTGAATTAAGAAAACCTGCTGAACCATCAAAGCAGAAACGAACGGAAAAGCAGATGCGACAAGTTGAAGACATCATGCGTATGGTCAACGGGTTTCTCTTCCTGAGCTGTGTCTGCGGATTGAAATTAAAGGTGCCGCCTAATTACAAAAAAGACAAAGTACAGTGCCCACGATGCAAACACATCATGAAGATTCCGAAAAAAGCGTAATGTGCCATCCCTTCTCAATCTTCATCGCGCAAAAGACACGAAACTGACCCACTTATCTGTTTTTTTAATAAAGACGATGAACGCGTTTTAATCTAACAAATCCGATAAAACGGTGAAATCTCTTTTGTATATTCTCAATCGTTCCGAGGATACTTTTTATATATATACCCGCGATCTTATTGTTGTCATTGTACCAGGCAGCTTATTGCATTTGCATCAGATCGGGATCCATAAAACCGGGAGCAGGTCCGGTACCGCCGCCCCTGCCAGCCGAGGCACCGCCGAGCTGCGTATTAAA
>CAZNET010000120.1:1610-7321 GCA_964571885.1 uncultured Pirellulales bacterium | reverse complement strand
TTGTTATTATTGTTTCATTGGCACTGGTCGGCGCCGTACTGGGATTTTTACCCTTTAACCGTCATCCCGCGAAAATATTTATGGGCGATGCCGGAAGTATGCTACTTGGATTTATGGTTGCCTCCATCATGATTATCTTCGCAGAAAAAGTTCCACGCTGGTGGATGGCTTCTATCGTCATTTTTGGATTGCCGATCCTCGATACCGCAACGGCCTTAATGAGAAGACTCATCAATAAACGACCTTTGTTTGTTTCCGACAGGGGGCATATCTATGATCAGATGATCGACAGGGGAATCCCGTTGAAAAAAACAGTTATTATCAATTATGCGCTGGCCGGCCTTTATGCGGCAATAGGGCTTTTCATGAGTCAGATTCGCACCCGTTATGCCGCGGTCGTTGCTACTATTGTTTTCCTTGTTTCCGGCATTATCATCTGGAAGAAAGGTTACTTGAAAATGCAGGGCCTGCGGGGAGTCGTAAAAAAGCAACAAGAATAATAATACTTCTAAAGTTGCCCAACTAATTTTGCAAAAATATCAAATCGTATCAGTCCTTTTGCTGCGAGAATCGAAAGAATTGGAATTGTCCCAAAGCTGTAAAGGGAATGGACAATATGAGTCGCAAATGGGAAAAACCAAACGGCAAACAAAAATACGGCTCCGACCAAATAGAAGCTCTCCAGTTTTTTATCGCCTGAAATAATGGCCGCGACAGCACAACCCCATAAAAACAGATGAAGCACTGTAATGACCAATTGTGGAAGACTTAGTGATTTTCTCGCCATAAAAGGATATGTTACGATTGGAAAATAATATTCAACCGCATTAAGAAAACATTTTTGTAGAAACAGCACAGGTCTGGATTTTATATCTTCGATCATGTTTTGATTGACCTTTTCCTCCAGTTCAATATCTTTAAATCCTTTCCAATGAGTACGCGTTTCTTCCGTGCCGGCGATGTTATTGACTCTCAAACTGGCATCAATATAGGTTTCGCCTTTTTGCTGTGGTATTTCTTCGATAAAGTTCCAATGAACATTCCCATTGAAATAGGCCAATCCCGCCCCGCCGGTAATAGGTATGAAGCGGTTAAAAGTTTTATAATTTCGATATGTCCACGGCGAAATGACTGAAATCATGACAATCATTGAAACAAAAGCGGTTCGAGCCGTATAACTATCTTTTTTTAGAAAAGCACGAAGCGTTAAAACAACGATCACTGCCACATTAACGCCTAACATTGCTCCATGCGTCAATGCCAAAGCCCCGGCCGTAAGGCCTAACAACAAAGCTCTGGTTAACGTCCTTCTCTGGGAACGGCCCCCACTGGTATCAAGCAGTTCTTTTGTTACGAGAAAGACAAGAATCATAAATAACAATGCCTGCGTGATCGGCGTCATGGGATTTTTCGTATTCCAGTAAAGCCAGGGGTTGATCAAAAAAATCAGGACACTCAGCGAAGCGATTTTTTTATTAAATAAAAGTTCGGCTAATTTAAAAATAAACAAACCGATAAAACCGGAAAGGACGGATTGAAACAGAATCAAACCGGGCCAAACCAGAACCTCCGGCAGCAACATAATAGGAACCAGCAGAAGCGGATAGAACGGAGGTCTATGAAAAACAGGGGGACCGCCCTGTTCAAAAACATAACCGTTGCCGCGACCGAGATTATAAGCCAGTTGGGCATAACCGTCATTGGCTCTGCCGAATTCACTACTTAATCCTGTCAGTGACGATACAACGTAAATAATCATCAAACAGAACGCCAGGCACAATATAAATGTAAGCCAAAATGCTTTTTGAAAAGTATGAGGAACGATTTTTTTAACCAGGGTAGTGTTCATACATCACGTATTTGCAAGAACCACATCCGTCATATTTATTTCTGCTCGTGATATTCCATCTCTGTGTTGACCTGCCAGATATTTTCTTTACTTTTTATCCCTTTGGCAATATTATCCACTGCGGTTATCGCAGTCAGCATCGAATGATCCTGATTATTGTATTTATGCATGCCGTTTCGGCCCATGAGAAATAGATTTTCGATTTTATCAACGCAATCGCGTATCGTGTTAAATTCATCATAAGAACCGTAATAGGCCGGATAGGTTTTAGGCATCTTGATTATGGTGCTATCCAACACATCTTCACGGTCAATAATATCAATTTTGACCAGTTCATCAATAGCCAAATTAACAAGGTCACTTTCCGGCATCTCCCACAACTCATCACCTTCACTGCAGAAATATTCCAGACCTATCCAGACGGTAGATTCCTCGGAGACCATGTAGGGACTCCAGTTATTAAATATCTGCAGCCTGCCAATCTTCACATCTCTTTCCTGTATATAAATCCAGTTGTCAGGGATAATGTTGTTGACGGTTTTGATTTTGGTTTCATTCGTGATCTTTAACCTCTTCAGCAGCAGCCCAACCGTTATAAAATCCCGATAAATCAATCCCTTGGCCACCTTCTGAACTTTCTCATCGACAGGGGGATCCATGCCGGCAATCAAATCTTTTACAGGCATCGTGGACAATAGATAATCGGCCTTTATCTCTTCAATGCTGTTGTCGGTTTTATTTTTTACCATAACAGCAACAATTCGTTTATTTTCATGCTTAAGCCCTGTCACCTCGTGATTTAAATACAATCGGCCACCTTTGGATGTCACCATATCGGCGACCCTTTCCCAAATTTGTCCCGGACCGTACTTGGGATACAAAAACTGCGTGATAAGGCTCGTTTCGGTCGTCTTCTGTTCGATCGAGCTGTCTTTGGAAAACAGGTTTTTCATCGCCTGCCAGAGAGCTTTTCTTATTGACAATCCTTTGATTCTCTGAGACCCCCATTCCGGCTTGATCTGGTCACAACTGATACCCCACACTTTTTTTGTATAATCCCTAAAGAAGGTGTTGTAAAGTTCTTTTCCGAAACGGTTGATAAGAAAATCCTCAAGCGACTTCTCTTCTTTGATTGGAAAGATACTGGCCTTGATATAACTAAGTCCGATCTTGAAAATCCTAAACAAACCCAGATTGCGAATTGTTTTGAAGCTCAGTGACACGGGATAATCGAAGAATTTACGAAGATAAAATATTCTCGATACACGATTGCGAACCAAGAGAACTTCATCGGTTTTCTCGGGATCTGGCGCATCAGGATCTGTCGAAATCGGCACGTCTCTTCCCAGCACAAAATCGTCTTTCGCGGGCTGTCCCTGTACCGGGAAGATATTTTGCCAGAACTGCATAACGGTATCAGATTTCGAAAAGAAACGATGCCCCCCAATATCAATGCGGTTGCCCTTATAATTAACCGTCTTGGAAATACCTCCGATATCGCTTGTTTGTTCGTAAATTACTGGAATGATATCTGTTTTCTCAAGTAATTTATACGCAGCGGTCAATCCGGCCGGGCCCGCTCCTACTATAACCGCTTTGCGTTTATCCATATACTACCCTGTGTGAAGAAAACTGCTTCAGTGATAATTACCTTTTAACTTTGAAAATATCAATATTCGGTCTGACCAAAATGCCTGTTGCGATATATAATGAATCCGGCGAAAAAGCTGCGCCCGAGACGGTATAGCTTTCTTTTGTAATCTCATTTATTTTAGCGCCGCTTTGCGCGTCCCATATCCAAACGTTCGATGCAGGCTCGGTACCCGCAGCAAGCAGTCGTCCGTCGGAACTAACCGTCAGACACGAGATCGTCTGGGGATTATTAGCCGGCGTTTCGTATTTATCCATCTCAAAAGTTTCGATCATATCCCCTGTCTCGCTATTTAATGCAAATACAAACCTTCCAGGCTCTGAAACATAAACGACCTTGCCGTCAGGAGAAAACGTCACTTTATTGAGTTCATTTACTTCTGCGATATCTTTTCGCCAAACGCTATAGGGCTCTGAACTTCTTACAGAAAGCCAACCTCGTTTTTTCTTTCCCACAATAGCCGTTTTTTTACCGTCGTTCGATATCGCGCTATTATTAATCACAATTTCTTTATCGGTAATATAATTGCCGAGTGCCATACCGCTTACGATCGGGCGATCCAAGTCGGCGCCGTTATGATTCACCAGCAATTCGATTACAACAAACCCGATCTTGCCCGTTGTTTCGTTTTCAATGTAATATCCGCAACCGAACTTCCCATTTGAGCTGATATTAATACTTTCAATAGTGTAACTGCCTTTAGAAAATACCCAATGGAAAGATTTATCTTTCAGATTTTTGACAACGACCTGATAATCTAATTTTTCAGGAATCATCATCACATAATTATTGTTCATCGGCACTATCTGAGCGGCCTGATATTCTTTTACATCAGGCCACTTCGATAAATCCTGCCAGTCCCATGTATACACTTCACTGTCACAGGAGATCGCAATCAGCTTGTCGTCTATTGTAAATAATTTATCCACCCCCGATAAAGGTCCCGAAAGCGTTTGTTCAACGGTTTTCTGAGTATTTGTCATGAACATCACGATAAGGATCACAAAAAATACCAACAAAAAAATGATAAACGGATTTTTTTTCTTTACCGCTGTATCCATGTCCTCTATTTCATAAATTCCTTTTAACTAAGATTCTCATTGTGTAACAGTGAGGTATTGGCAATCGTCGGCAAAACGAATCACGCCTTCATAGTCCGCAGGCACAATAATACTGTCTCCCGAATCAAAATCCACCCCCTGGCCATCGGTTCCGCTGAAGGTTCCAAAGCCGGTAATAAACAACAACACTTTCATGTTACCGGGTGACAACAACACTTCACAGCTTTTCGCCTGGTGGCCCTTATCAACCTTAAAATACTCAGAGTCAACCAATCTGCCGACCGTTGTTGTCGTAAGATTATCTTTCGATGAATCAAAATGCATACTTTCTAAAGCCTCGTCGATATGTAACTGCCTTGGCTTGCCCTGATCATCGACTCGATTCCAGTCAAAGATTCGATAGGTCGTATCTGAAGGCAATTGAATTTCAAAAAGCAAAACCCCGGCACCTAAAGCGTGAGCAGTTCCCGCCGGCAGAAAGTGGCACTCACCGGGGCGAACCTCTATTTTCTTGAGCATTGTATCAACTGTGCCCATTTTGACAGCATCGATAAAATGTTTTTTTGTGACTCCATCCTTTAAGCCTTTATAGATTACCGCCTCGGGCTCAGCTTCGATAATATACCAGCATTCTGTTTTTGGATCGCCGGTACCCATTCGCTGACACGCCTGTTCGTCAGGATGCACCTGAACACTTAATACATCATTGGCATCGAGTATCTTTATCAGCAGAGGAAATCCGCCCTCAAAAAATTCGTTGCCCATGATCTGTCCGGGATATCTGTTAACGGCCTGGCGAATTGACATGCCGGCAAGCTCTCCGTTGACAATTTCTGATTTATCGTGAGGTAAATCGGCAATCTCCCAGCTTTCCCCTATCTTTTTTCCTTCCGGAATATCTTTTTTAAATAGCGTACCAAGCTTACGTCCGCCCCAGATACGCTCTTTGAATATTGGTTTCAGTTTTAACGGATAAGGTTTCATGGCGTTTATTTTACTAACACAAAACTGTTTTGTCTATAAACATTTACACGAATACGACCTGTTTTGTTCAGCGACGCTCGATGAAATCACTGATCCCCTTGGCGACCGCATAAGCTAATCTTTTTTGCATTTGTACGTCACGAAGCTTTTTGGCTTCCCAGTAATT
>CAZNET010000120.1:0-1600 GCA_964571885.1 uncultured Pirellulales bacterium | reverse complement strand
GAGAGATAACCCAGCTCAACTAAAACAGCCGGGCAGCGGGTTTTGACTAAAACCCGGTAATCTGCTGTTTTGAGCCCTCTGCTCGAAATACCGGTCTTTTCCATTTGATTATCGATATATGTCGCCGCCAAACGCGATTTCCATGAAGCCGATCTGGCGGTATAAAGTGTAAAACCTTTCGCGGATTCCGAATCACAGGAGTCCGCATGAATACTGATGAACAAATCGGGGTCATACCGGTTGGCAAGATAGGCACGTTCCTCAAGTTCAAGAAACACATCTGTATCACGAGTCATAATCACTTCATATCCATACCGGCTCAGCAACCTGGCCACCTGTCTGGCCACGGTGAGATTGACAGTTTTTTCATAAAATCCAAGGCAACTGATAGCGCCGGGGTCTTTTCCGCCGTGACCGGGATCGATCACGATTGTTCCATTTCGCCTGATACCCCTCGCTTCACTCGCAGTATAGACGTGTTTCAGAGCTGATTTAATTTTACCGACCAGTTCCGGATCGAAATACAACGCATTGCCAACACGCTTGATCGTGCCGACATCCGCAATTGCTTTACCATTGACATAGAATTTCCCCCCTTGGTAAGTGAAAATCATCACAACATTACTATCATTTTTCATCGTGATGTGTGTGCCGTTTGTCTCGGTAACTCTTAATCCCAACTCATTGGCCAGAGCATATAAACTCACATCTTCGGAAGGAATAGTCGAAGGCCCCTCATAAATGGAAGGCGAAATCTGCTCCTCCTGACAACCGGTTAAAGCGATCAACAGGATAATTGCTGACAAAGAAAAACAAATACGCATACGTCTTACTAAAACTCCTTTTCATAAACAATGACTTTTCATATGGATTATCGGCCTCTGTATACCAACAAGTTGAAATTTTACGAATGAAACTTTGACAAATTCAGGAACAATGCGGACAAAGACCTTCCAGGCGGAGTTTCTGGCGGGTCACAACATAACCTTTTTCGGTAGGATGTATCAAAGGAACCGTTTTGTCGAACAAACAGTACGTCCTGCCGCACTGTGTGCAGGTAAAATGTGGATGACACTGTACATCAGAGCAGTGATCAGCCAACTCGTAAAAACCGACTCGTTTATCCAGATAAGCTTTGTGAACAACACCGGCCTCGATCAGGCTGCTGAGTATCCGATAGATCGTTACCTTATCGGGGGCGTCTTTGCCCAAATGCCCGGCAATCTGCTTCGCCGATAAAGGTTCATCGGATTCTAACAGCAGTCCCATAATGACCCGCCGGCTTTGTGTACGATACAAACCGGCCTGCTTCAGGATCGAATCTGCTTTTTCTGATATTTTTTTCATAACTAAACCTAATGATGATGGGGCATTTCAGCGTCTGATTTTACGAACAGCACAGGAAACACAATATCACTTATACAACACGGAAGCCAAACCGCTATAAACAAGACAATAATAAATCCAAGATACATGACGCCGGTAATCTCTCTTTGCATATTCATTAATATATGTGAGGAAGACGCCCAGGTGCTTATTAGAACATGCAATGCGTGCGGCTCTTTGGTTTTCGGGAAAAAATAGGCAAACAAAGCACCTA
>CAZNET010000119.1:0-7329 GCA_964571885.1 uncultured Pirellulales bacterium | reverse complement strand
GTTCTCTGGTCCCAGGGAATTTCAGACGATTTTGTATGCCAGTCATGACCGGTCAGTCTCACCGGATTTTCCTTATCCGAACCGATCACGATACGGCAATACTCGTCAAATCGCCCCGAGACATCAGCCCACCATTTTTCGTATTCGTTACGCAGGTATCGCACAACATCCGGATACCGGCCGGCGACATTGTTCGTCTGGCCGATGTCACGTTCCAGATTATAAAGCTCGTCGCCATCGATCAGCCGCCATTTATTTTTCATCACACAGAACCTTCGCCATTTCTCCGGTATTTCAAGCCGCTGATGATCAATGATCACAAGCCGGTCCGCGTATTGATGTTTATCTCCTTTCAACAGCGGTGCGAAACTGATCCCGTCAAGTTTTCGCTCGGGCTTGGTCAGACCGCATAATTCGATCAATGTCGGCAGTACATCGATATGAGCGGTGAGCTTTTCGACCTCGACGCGATGGTTTATCCCCTTCGGCCAGTGAAAGATCAAAGGCACACACATCCCGCCTTCATAAACCTGCCCCTTCCTGCCGCGAAGATTTGCGTTATATCCGTCAACAACAAATCCGTTTCGTTTTGTCCGGACCCCGGTCGCCGAGCCGTTATCGGAAGTAAAGATTAAAATCGTATTTTCCTCCAGTCCTTCAAGCTTGAGTTGTTCTCTCAGTCTTCCCATGTTCTCGTCGATGTTGGTGATCATGCCGAAAAATTTCGCCCGCTTTTCATCCAGCCCTTTTTCAATATAAGGCCGCGAATATTTCTCCTCCACATACAAAGGTGTATGCGGTGCGTTCGTCGAGATATAAACAAAAAATGGTTTGTTCTTATTCTGCCTTATAAATTTAACCGCCTCGCCGAACCAGACATCCGTGCAGTATCCCTCGTATTTTTCTGGTTTTCCGTTATGGAAATATGTATCGTTAAAATAATCGTTGCCCCAGTAGTCCGGCGTCTGCCCGACCCCGCCGCCGCCATGGATAACAACCTCATCGAATCCTCTGTCCTGCGGCCGGTAAGGGAAATTATCTCCAAGGTGCCATTTGCCGAAGATCGCTGTTTTGTACCCGCTGTCCTTGAAGACCTCACCCATCGTCACCTCGTCACGGCGAAGAATGCTACGGCCCATCAGCGTATGCCACACGCCGGTACGGATGGAATACCGGCCGGTCATCAAGGCCGACCGCGTCGGAGCGCATGTCGGGTCCACATGAAAATTCGATAGAAAACTTCCCTGTTGATAAAGCCCATCCAGGTTAGGCGTATCGATAATCGGATTTCCCGTAAAGCTGAAATCCCCGAAACCGGCATCGTCGATCATGACTAAAATCACGTTCGGCCGATTGTTTTCGGAGATGAATGTGCTAAGGTTCGCCCAGGCAGGGGACGTCAGTCCCAATCCGACCGTCTTAAGAAAACTTCGTCTGTTCAGCATAAGTATCCTTTCAAAATCTTATTCGATTCTAACCAATTTTAATGAATGTTAAAGTCAAATCCTGAAATGATACAAATTGACGAATTTCAAATTTCTCCATCCACTTCTTTCTTCGGTGGCAGCCACACGGTAATTTAATGGAAAAAACGATGGATGCCAGCCACTGAACGCAGTGAAATGGTTGGCTTGATCCCTCTGTCGTGCTTCAGTCGAAATGACAAAAAAGAACTCTTTCAATCGTTCTTGTTTCTGGTATAATTACTTTTTTGTTCAGGAAAAAAAGATGAAACGAAAATTCTTACGGGCGATATTTCCGGGTACATTTGACCCGATCACGAACGGTCACCTCGATGTGATTCAGCGGGGCCGCGACCTGTTCGACGAGCTGATCGTCGCCGTCGGTACCAGCCCGGTCAAAAACGCGCTGTTCACACCTGAAGAACGTGTGGAAATGATCGAAGAGTTAATCAGGGATATGCCGCGGGTTTCTGTCGAGACCTTCGGCGGACTGATGGTCGAGTTTGCCATCCAGAAGGGCGCCAACGTGATTCTTCGAGGCATGAGGAGCCTGACCGATGTTCATTACGAATTGAAACTGGCTATGACCAACCGGGCCGTGGCGGGACTGGAAACCGTTTTCGTCATGACCAGCGCCGAATACGGATTTACCAGCTCGACGTTGATACGCGAAGTCGCCACCCTCGGCGGCAATGTCTCCAATATGATCCCCGAAAATGTCGTTCGAAGACTGCAGAAAAGACTCAACAATCAGTAAAAGAATGATACGTTTTCATCATTTTACTCAGAACAGGATTTGAATATATGTGTAAAATCATAGTGGTTTGATTCCATTATTTGAGGTAATGATCTATTTTCTTGCATTTAAGGTGGTTTTTTGCCGATAAAAATTTATAAAATTTTTGATTATCTGTTATAATAGAGATAGTTTTGCAATAACAAACAGGAACGAACAAATATGCAATGTCAGATATGTAAAAAAAATGACGCGACGATCCATTTAACTGAAATTGTGGAAGGTGTCCGCACCGAAATGCACATCTGCAGCTACTGCGCCTCCGAGCAGGGCATTATTGTGAAAAGCAATATCCCGATCAATGAATTGCTGAGCAATCTGCTTTCGTCAGAGCCGAGCGATGAGGAAATTTTCGGCAAAAGCAAAGAGCAGCTTGTCTGCCCGAATTGCGGCTTTACACTCGAACAGTTCGGCAAAGAAGCGGTATTGGGCTGCCCGTCCGATTATGAGATTTTTGAAAAGGCTCTTGAACCGCTGATCGCCAAGGCCCACGCGGGCAAAACGATGCATTGCGGCAAGGTCCCCTCGCGCATGCCGATAGAATCCAAACAGCAGATCGAACTGATGCAGCTTCGTCAGAAGCTCGACGAGGCGGTCAAAGCGGAGGATTACGAAACCGCCGCGAAGCTAAGAGACAAAATTGCAGATGTTGAAAAATGATAAAGGTAGGGTGGGGTTCTTCTCGCTCAATTTTGTAGGGTGGGGCTTGCCCCGCTGAATTACTTTGAAAAATGAAACTAACGGATTTCAGCAATAATGTTAATGAATGGTTCAACGGCACCGGCCCGATGTCCGATGTCGTGATTTCCTCGCGCATCCGCCTGGCACGCAACCTGGCGGGGCACAAGTTCCTCAGCCGATGCTCGGATACCGAAAAGTCATCGATCCTTAAAAAACTAAAGAACGTCCTGATGGGGATTGACCTTGGTGACAAGGTATTTTATATCAGTATCGACAAGGCCCCGGTATTGGACCGCCACTTTTTGGTCGAGCGTCACCTGATCAGCCGTAATCATGCCTTCGGCAAGGGCCCTCGCGGCGTTGTCGTCGCCCAGCGTGAAGCCTTCACCGCGATGATCAATGAGGAAGACCACCTGCGGCTGCAGGTCTTAAAAGCCGGCTGTCAGCTCAGAAACTGCTTCGAACGGATCAATCGTATCGACAATATCATCGAGAAAAAACTCGAATACGCCTACAGTCCGAAGTACGGCTACCTCACCGCGTGCCCGACCAACCTCGGAACCGGCATCCGCGTCTCAATCATGCTGCACCTGCCGGCCCTGAAGATGATGGACCATATCGACAAGTTCCTCACCGCCGCCAAAGATATGAACCTCGCGGTCCGGGGTCTGTTCGGCGAAGGTTCCGACGCGGCCGGCGATTTCTACCAGCTCTCCAACCAGGTGACACTGGGCGTCTCCGAAGAAAAGATTGTATCCGACTTTGAGAAAAAGATTATCCCCGATATCGTCGAATACGAAACCCAGGCCAGAAAGCAGCTTCTGGACAAACAGCGTGACCTGCTCGATGACAAAATAAGCCGGGCGATGGCGCTGCTGCGAAACGCCCATCTGATCAGCTCCCAGGAGGCCCTGTTCTTACTTAGTCATCTTCGCCTCGGCGTCAATATCCACGAACGAATGGGTGTCACCACACCCGCCATCGAGAACCTCTACAAACTAAGAGAAGCCGATCCCAGTAAACCCGATCCTCTCTCGATCCAGAACATCAACCGCCTGTTCATGCTCACACTGCCCGCCCACCTGCAGATCAACCAGGGAAAAACCCTCGAACCAAACGACCGCGACGCCCTGAGAGCAAAAATAATCCGCCAGGCCCTAAACCCGGAAAATAAGTAATTCAAATCAAAAGGCAAAAATCAAAACCGCGGAATCCCTAAATTGTTTAGCCCAGGCACCCGTGGCTTGGGGGATAAAATAGAGTTACTTTTTGAAATTTATTATATAGCCTTTGAAGTTCAATTCATCGAAATATATAATGTTAAATTGAGTTGAATATTGTTATCTTTAAGGAAACAATACAGATGTCAGAACCGATTGAGAAATGGAAAAACCTTTCTGTTTTTGAAGACGGTTTTCAGTATAAAAAGGATTATTATTCTTTTAAAGATATTAATTCTTTAGAATTTCAATTTGTAGAAACAAACGTTACCGTTAATTTCCAAAAAGCAGGTAAAGATTATGAAGCCCACCTTAAAATTAACTTAATTGATGGTGGTCCATCTATAACAGCAGACTGTAATGGCTCTATTACAAAATATCCGAAGCGTTCAGCTGAATTGAAATCTATACAAATATATTGTGTATATTACGAACTTGCAAAACGTAGCTATACATACAGAATTAATAAATACTTAGAACATCTTAATAATAATGGTTATTTTATCTATGATAGCAGTAAGTTTTATCCTGATGGAAGAATTATATCAGAGAATAAAGAAGCAAATATAAATATTAATACAATAAAAGTAATTCACGATGTACTTGAGATTCAAATACCTGAAAAAGAAAATAATAAAAAGAAAGGATTTTGGAATCGGCTAAAGGAATTGTTTTCAGATAATCCAAATATGTATATAGAAATGAGTATTAATAAAGATTGTTTTTATGGTTTAATGGAAGATTTATATAAAGTAAATTTGGGTAGTCGTTGGTAAATACTATAAGTTTCATAAGGTGACGGCTTTCCCCACCGATACCTTTTGTCATTCCTGGCTTGATCAGGAATCCAGGCATCTTCGGAAGGATTATTTTTTTTGCCGCTCGCTTCGCTCGTGCTGGCGGCAAACATGCTGGAACCTGCCTGACGTATGGAAATTCCGTAGGGTGCCGGCTTGCCTTACCTTACTAAGGCATTATTTTTTCATATTCAATAGCGAAATTCAAGTCGTGCATTTTCGATTTATACAATTGAATATGTTTATAATTATTTTCTTTTAATAAATCTTGAACAGGTTCAAATTCTTCAGCTCGCATTCCAATATCAATACGTTTTAACGCATTAATAGAAAATCCTATAAAATTTTTACCGCTGGAAGATGAACATAAATTTGAGGAAATGAAAAACCTAACTTCTTTTTCATAATTCCAACATTCACACTTTGTACGCATGGATTTACGCATAATCTTGTCGTATTGTGGATATTGAGTATTAAGGCTAGCAGGAATTTGTACTCTTTCCTTTGTGTAGTCAACATTTGCTTTTTGTATCACTGTGAAGTTTAAAAGAGATGGATCAAAGTGCAAACGAAAACCTTTATGAGAATTTCCATAATGGGACCACATTAAAATATCACCAGAATTTACAATATCATTATTACAAAAACAAAGCAATCTAATATGATTATCAGCTATACTATGCGTCTGAGTTATATAATGGTCTTTAAGAACTTTATCAAAAGATTTATTAAGATTTTCTGGTATTTCATTATTACTAATAAAATCTTTTATCTTTTCATCGCTCCAACAAGAACCAAACCTTTTACGAAATCTCTCAAGGAATTCTGGTTTATCATAACGTTCCTGTAGCATTTTAATTGCTATTTCTTTTGTAATTTCTCCAACTGGAGCTAAAGAAAAATCGAAGGGATCATTCAATTGACTTGGAAGAGATACTTTTAATCTCCGATTTTTCATTGTATCTAAAACATGATCAAGTTTTGAAAAATATCTTATCATCAATTTTCTAATCCTACTCACGCATTTTGTTTTCTAAGCTGAAATTAAAAGTGGTACATTGTTTACCCATGCCTGATAGAGATACTCAAAGAATCTATAGAATGCATTAGTTCCATCTGATTTTGGTTTTTGCCCTATATATAAACTTGTTCGCTCACCTCGTTCTTTTACAGACTCAATATCTAACATATAATCAATATCTTTCTTATCGTTGATTTCATCGGCATTTCCATCGAGACGAATTGCACCAAACCATACAAGAAATCCAAAAATATGATCAGCGGACAATGCACCACCGCAACAAAACAGAGGCTCAATGATTTGGTTTGACGTTACACTTTTTCCGCCTAACAAACCTTTTTTAAGAGTTGCTTTCTTTGGTTTTTTGACTTCGAATAATCCTTTATTACGGAATTCCTGTATATTCTCTCCTTTAACTTCGAATTCAGTTAAATATTGTAAGCAAATGCTGGCACCAAAAGTATCAAAGGGTTGTAAACGTGACATCAGCCATGCCTCAGCCTCTTCTGTTATTGGATAATTTATAACACCGAAACAACCACAAATTTTACGTCTTACATTGACCGGACAACTTTTGCAAAATGGTCGAGCTTTAGACAACACAGAAGCTTCTTTTTCCATCTCCACAATAGAAACTTCTTTTTCGACTTGGTTGCCATTTTCATCAATAGTGGAGACTATAATTTTGACTGAAACAGGATCTCTTCCTTCTCGTTCTGCTACTTTTCGAAGTGCTTTTGCCCGATCGTAAGCCTTTAATTTATCTAGAATCTCAAGTGTTCCCTCCATGAAATTCCCTTTTCCAAAGGTATTCTTTACTTTACATTCCATCGCGATACAATAATCAACCGACATTGATTTTCCTTTCTTATTATTTCCTTTTTCCTATCCACGTATTTTGTTTTTTATCACCTCACGGGTAAACCGCAGGGTATATGTTCGGTGGGGTAAGCCGCCACCCTACAATTTGGAGAACCCACGACGGTGCCGTGGGCTAAAATTTTTTCATATTGACTCCTGATTCCTGCATCCTGTCTCCTTTATCAACTTATTATCTCTGTGATCTATTTTATCCCCCACGGCACAGGTCCGTGGACTAATCATATAAGAATTTCCACATTTTTGCATTTTGATTTTTAATATTTAATTTTCCTCACGTGGTATTATAAATCAGGTTTGTTGATTGGAAAAGAAAAAAGGGGTATTTCCCTTTCTTTTCATTTTTTACATTCTTTACATTATTGTCTGTAGTACACTTGCCCGTCGCTTGTTCGTCGGCTGTTCGTTGTTTGCCCGTCATCTGAGCGTCACATACCGGCGATTGAAGAATGTATCTGCAATATTGACAGGA
>CAZNET010000118.1:0-7333 GCA_964571885.1 uncultured Pirellulales bacterium | reverse complement strand
AAGATGTAAAAAATATTTTATGATCTTTTTTTCTTCATGGTCATCGTCCCCGAAATAACGATGCAGACCTTTTCCCGGATGGTGTTATAACCACCCTCGATAAACGCATTCGAGGGCAGGCGAAGGACACGAAGGGGGTAAAGGGTAAAGGCAAAATGCGGAATTCTTCGGATGGTAATTTTATCAGCATGGGCTGAAGCCCATCCTACAATCCTGGCTGGAGTAAAATAAAAAATCAAAATGTAAAAAGCAAAAATATGGAATCCTTCGGATGCTGTTTTTACAGATCCCTCGGCTGCGCTCGGGATGACGAAATCGTCGCTTCGCTCGGTCGCAATGACAAAATCGTCTACGGCCGCTCGTTGCTCGTCGCTCATATGAGAAGGAATCGGTGGGGCGGGATGGAGAATCGAGAATCGAAATTCGAGAGTAATTTTCGGTGGGGCAAGCCCCACCCTACGAAATTGATTAGAACCGGTGGGGCTTGCCCTACCCTACATTTTGTATCCTCGGCTTCGCTCGGGATGACGAAGGAGGCCCCCATCCTGGATTCGGCGCTGCCTGCTTAGAACATGCAGGGACAAGGTTTGCGGATTTTTGCGGGTTTATTTTTTATTTTTCAAGGGTTTTTGAGGTGGTTTTTAATCTTTTCGGCGTCGGGCTTTTGGATGACGCCTTTTTCGGTGACGATGGCGGTGATAAGTTCGGCGTCGGTGACATCGAAGGCGGGATTGTAAACGGTGACATTATCCGGCGCGGTCGGACATTGAGCGAAGGATCTTATTTCGTCGGGTTTTCTTTGTTCGATGGGGATCTCGGAGCCGGATTTTATGTTCAGATCGAAGGTGCTGGAGGGCGCGGCGACGTAGAAAGGGACCTTGTGGTGTTTCGCGAGCACGGCGAGGTTGTAGGTACCGATCTTGTTAGCGGTGTCACCGTTCGCGGCGATACGGTCGGCGCCGGTGATGACGAGGGAGATGCTACCGGCTCTGAAGAGTGATGCGGCCATGTTGTCGCAGATCAGGGTGACCTCGACGCCGGCTCTGCTGAGTTCCCAGGCGGTCAGGCGAGCGCCCTGCAGGAGGGGTCTTGTTTCATCGGCATAGACGTTGAATTTTGTTTTTTCTTTATGGGCCTGGTAGATAATGGAAAGCGCGGTACCCTGGCCGGCGGTTGCCAGAGCACCGGCATTACAGTGGGTTAAGACGGTGTCACCGTTTCGGATGAGCTTTCGGCCGTTCTCGCCGATGTTCAGGCACATTTGTTTGTCTTGTTCGCAGATTTTATGGGCTTCGGCGAGGACGGTATTTTTGAAATCAGCGATATCGATCTTCTCGCTTTTGCCGAGGTAGTGCTGAGCCTTTTTTTTGATACGCCGGACCGCCCAGGAGAGATTGACGGCGGTCGGGCGCGAGGCGGTGAGGTACTCGGCGGTTTTGTTTATCGATCGCTGAGCCTTTTCTTTGCCGGCGTCGGCGGACAGCTCCTTCAATCCGAGTACCATTCCGTAGGCGGCGGCGACGCCGATGGCCGGTGCTCCGCGGACGGCGAGTGTTTTGATCGCGTCGAAGAGGGTTTGAATGTCACGGCATTGGAGTTTTTCGAATTTCAGCGGGAGCTTTCGCTGGTCGATGATCTCGAGGCAGCCGTCGCTGGGTCCGTTCCATTTTAAGGTTTCGGGAATCGTCATGTTCTTTTATCTTCCTTTAATTTTTGTCTGAGGTATCTTGCGGTATAGCTTTTTCTGCTTTTGACAATTTTTTCGGGCGAGCCGGTGACTACGACGCGTCCGCCCATGTCACCTCCTTCGGGTCCGAGGTCGATGATGTAGTCGGCCATTTTGATGACGTCGAGGTTGTGTTCGATGACGACGACGGTATTTCCGAGGTCGCAGAGGCGCTGTAGGACGTTCAGCAGGTTGTGGATGTCGGCGAAGTGCAGGCCGGTGGTCGGTTCGTCGAGCAGGTAGAGGGTATGGCCTGTTTCGGCTTTTCCCAATTCGGACGCGAGTTTGACTCGCTGGGCTTCGCCGCCGGAGAGGGTGGTTGAGGGCTGGCCGAGTTTCATGTATCCGAGGCCGACATCGCTGAGGGTTCTCAAAAAGCGGATGATCTTGGGGAAGTTGGCGAAGAATTTCAGGGAATCTTCGATGCGCATGTCGAGGACATCGGCGATATTTTTTCCTTTGTAGGTAATCTGCAGGGTTTCGGGGTTGTAGCGTGTCCCTTTGCAGTGCTGGCAGGTGACATAGACGTCGGGGAGGAAATGCATTTCAATTTTTTTTGTTCCCTGTCCCATGCAGTATTCGCATCGGCCGCCTTTGACATTGAAGCTGAACCTGCCGGGCTTGTATCCGCGGATTTTGGCTTCTCGGGTCAAGCTGAAGAGTTTTCGAATGGCGTCGAAGACGCCGGTGTAGGTAGCGGGGTTACTTCGGGGCGTTTTTCCGATGGGTGACTGGTCGATCTCGATGACCTTGTCGATCAGACTGGTTCCGGTGATGGTTTTATGTTGGCCGGGTTTTTCGCGTGAGGAATAGAGTTTTCGTTTCAGTCCCCGCAGGAGAATCTGATTGACGAGTGTGCTTTTTCCGGAGCCGGAGACGCCGGTGACACAGACGAAGACGCCGACGGGAAATTTGACGTCGATGCTTTTGAGATTATTCTCACGAGCCGCTTTGACTTCGATGGCCTGTGTCAGTTTGTATTTTCTTCTATGCGGAGGCAGTTCGATGCGGTTTTTTCCACTGAGGTACAACCCGGTCAGTGAGGCGTCGCAGTTGAGTATGTCGTTGAGTTTTCCCTGGGCGACGACTTCACCGCCGTGAGCGCCGGCGGCGGGACCGATATCGATAATATAGTCCGCGTTTTTGATGATGTCTTCATCGTGTTCGACGACGATGACGGTATTTCCGATTTTGCTGAGCTGTTTGAGGATACCCATGAGTCGATCGTTGTCGCGTTTATGCAGGCCGATGGTCGGTTCGTCGAGTACATAGCAGACGCCGACGAGACCGCTTCCGACCTGAGTGGCCAGTCGTATTCTCTGGGCTTCGCCGCCGGAGAGGGTACTGCTTTTCCTATCGAGTGTGAGATATCCGAGGCCGACATCGACCATGAATTTTAGTCGTGATTTGATCTCCTTTACGATGGCGGCGGCGATCCTTGTTTTTTCTTCGTCGAGCGAAAGTTTATTGAAAAAATCCCTCGCGTTTTCGACGCTGAGTGACGCCAGTTCGTGAATATTCTTTTTTCCGACCGTGACGGCGATGGCTTCGGGCCGCAGACGGGTTCCGCGGCATTTTTGACAGGGCTGTTCGGACAGGAAGCTATGGAGTCTGGCTTTGACGTATTCGCTGGTGGTGGTTTTCCATCGTCTGTCGAGGTTGGGGATCACGCCTTCGAAGGAGAATCCCAGGGCTTTTTTTGTTTTAGCGTCGGTACCGTTCATGAGGATGTCACGTATGTCGTCGGGTATGTTTTCGAAGGGGGTTGACTTGCTGATGCCGACTTTTCCGCAGAAGCGTTTGATCAGGCGGTTGTAGAAAATGTTCATTCGTTTTCCGCCCTTTCTCCAGGCGGTGATCGCGCCGTTTTCAAGTGATACGGTCTTATCGGGGACGATGAGGTCGGGATCGAATTCGAGGATGGTTCCGAGGCCGTCACAGCTTGGGCAGGCCCCATAGGGACTGTTGAAGCTGAACAACCTTGGTGACAATTCACCGAGTGACGCTTCGGGGTGATCGGGGCAGGCATATTTTTCGCTATAGAGCCGTTCTTCCCATTGGCCGTTTCCGCCGTTGGCTTTATTTTCATTCGGTTCCTGCAGGAGGATGAGGGTGACACCGTCTGCCATTTTGAGGGCGGTTTCGACCGAATCGGCGAGGCGGATGCGAACGCCCTCTTTGAGAATCAGCCTGTCCACGACGGCGGCGATATCGTGTTTTTTGTTTTTATCAAGAGACGGGATATTTTTGATATCGTAGATCGACCCGTCAATGCGGACGCGGACAAATCCTTCTCGCTGGATATTGGCCAACACCTCTTTATGTTCGCCTTTTCTTCCCGTGACAAGGGGCGCACAGATCTGAACTTTTGTCCCTTCGGGTCTCGCGATGACGGCCTCGACGATCTGGGTGGAGTGCTGGCTGGTGATCGGTTTTGAGCAGATCCAGCAATGCGGCTGTCCTGCGCGAGCAAAGAGGAGTCTGAAATAATCGTAGATCTCGGTTGTCGTGGCGACGGTGGAGCGTGGATTACTGGCGGAGCTTCTCTGTTCGATGGCGATGGTAGGCGGCAGTCCGGAGATCTCTCCGACGGCGGGTTTTTGCATCTGTTCGAGGAACTGTCTGGCGTATGAGCTCAGTGATTCGACGTATTTTCGTCTTCCCTCGGCATAGATGGTATCGAAGGCAAGTGAGCTTTTTCCCGAGCCGCTGATCCCGGTGATCACGACGAGATTGTCTCGCGGGATATCCAGATCGATACTTTTTAAGTTATGCTCCGCGGCGGCGGTAATTTTTATCGCTTTTGTTGTTTTTTTCGGCATTTTATTACTCTATTTGTCAGGCAATCGGTTGTTCGCAGTTTGCCTGTGCGTTACAGAATTTGGTTACTAACACAAACTTTTCATTTTACCATAGCCGGCGGAGAAAGTAAACTGTTTTTGGTAAAAACCGTACATTGAGAAGGTATGTCGTAAACCTATGGAAATCAGAAATTTACATCACTGGACGCTTTCACCGAAGGAAGCGATCGAGCTCCAGAAGGCATTATCCAAGGAGGTCCGGCATCAGCCGATAGGGAAAAAACCGAAGCTGATCGCAGGTCTGGATTGCGCGTTCGGCAGGGACGGCGGTACGATCTTCGCGGCGGCCGTTGTGCTGGAAGCAGGGACATTTGAGGTTGCGGAGGTCCAAACGGCGGTACGCAAGGTGCGATATCCGTATATCCCGGGTTTGCTGACCTTTCGCGAGGCTCCGGTATGTCTGGCCGCTGTTAAAAAGCTGAAGATGTCACCCGATGTGTTTATGATTGACGGTCAAGGGGTGGCTCATCCGAGACGGCTGGGTTTGGCTGCTCACCTGGGATTGTTCTTTGATAAACCGACGATCGGCTGTGCCAAAAGCAGACTGACGGGCGAGAACAAAGAACCGAAATCTCATAAAGGCAGTTTCACCGATCTGAAAGACAAAGACGAAATTATCGGCGCGGTTTTGCGGACCCGGGACGGTGTCAAACCGGTGTTTGTATCGGTGGGTCATGCGTGTACTTTGGCCGATGCCATCAAGGTGACACTGAACTGCGCCGTGAAATACCGTCTGCCCGAACCCACACGTTTGGCGCATCAGCATGTCAGTAAACTGAAACTAAAAATTTGAAAGGTAAACGAAGGTGTAATTCCTGAATACCCGAACTCCCATTAGTCATCCTGAGCTAGTCGAAAGATCTATTTAAAAGTAGGATGGACTTCAACCCATGCTGTTATTTTTCTTAGTTAAATTAAGTATGAATAAATCTATAAAAAATACCAAGAAAAAAATAAATGCAATCATGAGGATATCAAAGAACAACCGAAGTGCCATATTAGTATATGTATAAGCATATTCATGAGCTGGGTATCTACTGATATAAACTATAGATAGGTAGCCCGTTATCGTAAACAGAAAACTAATAACAAAATGATTCAAATAAGATAGGGATAATTTCTTGTCTCTTCCTTTATTAATAAACGACACTAACCAGAATCCTAACTTCATTAAAAAATAAACAAAAAATGCCACAACAAAAGATGTTAGAGCAAAAAGACAGAAAAAGCTTAATGGGGCAGTATGATTTACGGCAACTACAAATAGATCTAAATAAAGATTTGCTCCCCAATATTCTAAAAGATAGAGATATATAAGTAGAAAGTAAATAATCCACAGAAAAAAACATGCTGTAAAAGTACCAAGATAGTGACTTATTGAAATCCAAAGTTTATTTTTTGTTTCTTTTTTCAATTCATATTCTTCCGCATATTATTAATTGATACATTCGTTATTACACTATAACATAAGTGAACAATCAACTGAAATCATTCATTCATAAAGAGTTTGCTTCGTGTTCTTCGCCTGTCTCGTCGAAGCTTTCCTGTGCTTCGGAGCTTCTATGCTGCGCCATAGTTTTAATGAAGGCGATCAGCGACGCAGGAATACGAAGGCGGATGTTCTTCGCGGTTGTAATCTCATCTAAAATTTTCTTTTGTCTTGACAAGGCATCGGAGGGTTTGGTATTTAACCTTTTCTAAATAAAAATGAGTAATCGGCCGATAGGATGGTAAACAGCGGCGAACAAAAAAACCTGTTTTGAACGTATGTCTAATAAAAACAGTCAATAATGACTTGAAAACGCTGTTTTCGAGTCTTTTTCGATTTAAACGCAGCAAATGGCAAAAGCAAAGAAATCATTAGTGATCGTGGAATCGCCAGCCAAGGCGAAGACGATCAACAAGTATCTCGGTCCGGGTTACGAGGTCAAGGCCTCGATGGGTCACGTGCGTGATCTTCCGCCGAAGGGTCTGAACGTCGATATCGAAAACGGTTTCGAGCCGACCTACGACATCATGCCCGGCAAGAAGCGTACGGTCAACTCGCTGAAGGCCGCGGCCAAAACATGTGACGAGCTGTATCTCGCAACCGACCTTGATCGGGAAGGTGAAGCGATCGCGTGGCATCTCTCGAAGATACTCAACATTCCCGACAACAAAACGTACCGCGTGATCTTCAACGCCATTACCAAATCTTCAATCAACAGCGCCTTCGCCAATCCCGGCAAACTCGACACCGACAAGGTTATGGCTCAGCAGGCGAGGCGGATTCTCGACCGCATCGTGGGTTATCAGATCTCTCCGCTGCTGTGGAAAAAAATCGCCCGTGGTTTGTCGGCGGGACGAGTGCAGTCGGTGGCTGTTAAAATGGTCGTGGAAAAGGAGCGTACGATACGCGATTTCAAACCGGAAGAATACTGGCTGATCCCGGCTGTTTTCACGGCGGATCCTGACCGTGACCACCGCAGCGCCTGGCTCGATTTTATCAGGACTAACGACGACAAAGACAAAGGGCCGACACTGGAACAGCAAAACCAATGGCTACGCGAGCACAACGCCTTTAAGGCGGATTGTTATAAGATCGACAGTCAGTCTTTCCACGCCGACAACGAAAAAAAGGCGATGGAAATTTTCAACGCATTAAAAGACGCCGACTTTACGGTCAGCGGCATCGAGAAAAAACAATCCAAATCCAGGCCCTCTCCGCCGTTCATTACCTCGACGCTTCAGCAGGCCGCGGCCAACC